>NZ_JBFTMC010000081.1:0-20196 GCF_056396765.1 Bacillus sp. 05T22 | reverse complement strand
TATTTAGAAAGTATTGCATCTACCACAAATCGTAAACTTGTAAAATTATTCGATCGTGATGATGTGGCGATCTATAATTCTATTCCRACSGTAGAAGGWACAYTAATGATGGTTATTCAACATRCWGATTATACAATTCACGGTTCGAATGTAATGGTTTTAGGATTTGGTAGAACTGGAATGAGTGTAGCGAGAGCTTTTCAATCACTAGGAGCTCATGTCAAAGTAGGAGCACGACGTTCAGAACATATCGCTCGTATTTCGGAAATGATGTTTTCTCCTTTTTATATGCAGGATATTGAGAAAGAAGTAAGTGATGTTGATATTGTCATTAATACGATTCCGCACCTCGTTGTAACGGCAAGGGCTATTTCTAGGATGCCAGCTCATACGTTGATTATTGACTTGGCTTCTAAGCCTGGTGGTACGGATTTTCGTTATGCAGAGAAACGAGGGATTAAAGCCTTGTTAGCACCCGGTCTTCCAGGAATTGTTGCACCAAAAACAGCAGGGCAAATTTTAGCGAATGTTCTTTCTCAGTTATTAACGGCAGATATGATGGCAAAGGAGGAGAATGGAAAATGAGTTTAAAAGGAAAACGAATTGGGTTTGGATTTACAGGATCACATTGTACGTATGCGGAAGTTATGCCGCATGTAGAGAAACTAATTGCAGAAGGAGCAGAAGTGCGGCCGGTTGTTTCATATACTGTACAAACAACAAATACTAGATTTGGTGAAGGAGCAGAGTGGATTGAAAGGATTGAAGGGATAACAGGAAATAAGGTTATTAATTCTATTGTAGGCGCAGAACCACTCGGTCCTAAAATTCCATTAGACTGCATGGTGATTGCTCCATTAACAGGGAATTCAATGAGTAAATTTGCCAATGCAATGACAGATTCTCCTGTATTAATGGCAGCAAAGGCGACGCTTCGGAATGGAAAACCAGTTGTGTTAGCTGTTTCAACAAATGATGCTCTTGGCCTTAATGGTGTAAACCTAATGCGTTTAATGGCGACAAAACATATTTATTTTGTGCCATTTGGGCAAGATGCACCAGAAAAAAAACCCAATTCAATGGTAGCTCGTATGGAACTTCTTGAAGATACAATTATAGAAGCAATAGAAGGGAAGCAATTACAGCCAGTTGTTGTAGAAAAATTCAGATATATGAATTAAAAAACGAAAAAAAACGGACAATTTTTTACGAAACCATCATTCTTATCGCAGAATATGATAAAATTAATGTTATTAAGATTAGAAGGGGTACTCTATACTCCTTCTAATTCTAAGTATAGAAGGATTGGTATCTAGAAAGGGGCATAGTGATGGAAAAGGAAAAATCTTTTCATGTCGCTGTAGTTGGAGCAACCGGCGCAGTTGGTGAACAAATGTTAAATACTTTAGAGAAACGAGAATTTCCAATTGGGAAGTTAACGTTACTTTCATCTAAACGTTCTGCAGGCAAGAAGCTTGTATTTAAAGGAGAAGAATTCACAGTACAAGAAGCAACTCCTGAAAGCTTTGAAGGAGTCGATATTGCACTCTTTAGTGCAGGTGGATCTGTATCGAAACAACTAGCACCAGAAGCAGCAAAGCGTGGTGCAATTGTTGTTGATAATACAAGTGCATTCCGCATGACAGAAAATGTACCACTTGTTGTACCTGAAGTGAATGAAAATGACTTAAAAGAACATAGTGGTATTATTGCAAATCCAAACTGTTCTACAATTCAAATGGTAGTTGCTCTTGAACCAATTCGTCAGCAGTTTGGTTTAAAACGAGTAATCGTTTCCACATATCAAGCTGTGTCAGGTGCAGGTGCTGCTGCAATTGAAGAGCTTCATGAACAATCACAAGCAATCTTAAATGGAGAAGAAGTAAAAGCAAATGTTTTACCTGTATCAGGTGACAAAAAACATTTCCAAATTGCTTTTAATGCCATTCCACAAATTGATAAGTTTCAAGAAAATGGATTTACATTTGAAGAAATGAAAATGATTAATGAAACGAAAAAAATTATGCATATGCCCGAGTTAGAAGTAGCAGCGACATGTGTACGTTTGCCAGTTGTATCAGGTCATTCTGAGTCCGTTTACATTGAAGTGGAAAAAGAAGGCGTAACTGTAGAAGAACTGAAAAACTTGCTTGCGGATGCGGAAGGAATTGTACTGCAAGATGATCCAGCAGAACAATTATATCCAATGCCATCTACTGCGGTAGGGAAAAATGAAGTATTTGTTGGGCGTATTCGTAAAGATTTAAATAATGAAAAAGGATTCCATCTTTGGGTCGTATCTGATAACTTATTAAAAGGTGCTGCATGGAACTCTGTTCAAATTGCAGARCGATTAGTAAAATTACAATTAGTGTAAACGGCTAAGAGAAGGTGCAAAAAATGAAGATTATTGTTCAAAAATTTGGTGGTACATCGGTACGTGATGAAAACGGACGTAAGCATGCACTTCACCATATTAAAAAATCATTAGATGCTGGTTATAAAGTAGTTACGGTTGTATCAGCTATGGGACGTAAAGGTGAACCATATGCAACGGATACATTATTAAGTCTTGTAAATCAACAGGAATCTAGCATTTCAAAACGTGAGCAAGATTTATTATTATCATGCGGAGAATTAATCTCGGCAATCGTCTTTTCAAATATGCTAAATGAAAATGGTGTGAAAGCAGCAGCACTAAATGGTGCACAAGCTGGTTTTGTAACAAATAATGATTTTACGAATGCAAAGATTATTGAAATGAATTGTGATCGTATACATGAAGAGTTACAAAACGTAGATGTTGTTGTTGTTACTGGATTCCAAGGGCGAACTAAAGAAGGCGATACGACAACACTTGGACGCGGAGGTAGTGATACTTCAGCTTCAGCACTAGGTGTTGCGCTTCAAGCTGAATATATCGATATTTTTACTGATGTAGAAGGTGTGATGACTGCTGATCCAAGGATTGTAAAGGATGCGCGTCATCTTCAAAACGTAACATATAATGAAATTTGCAACATGGCTTATCAAGGTGCAAAAGTTGTTCATCCGCGCGCCGTTGAAATTGCAATGCATGCAAAAGTCCCACTTCGTGTGCGCTCCACGTACTCTGATAATGAAGGGACACTTATTGCTGCATATGTTGGTGCTACAAAAGGCCGTGATGTAGAAGAACGGCCCGTTACAGGTATCGCTCACGTATCAAACGTGACGCAAATTAAAGTGCTTGCAAAAGACGGATCGTATGATTTGCAAAAGCATGTTTTTAAAGAGATGGCAAATGAAGGAATTAGTGTAGACTTAATTAACATTTCGCCTACAGGTGTGGCTTATACAGTAAATGATAATGTATCAAGTCGTGCTGTTGAAGTTCTTCATAAGCTTGGATATGATCCGATCGTGACGGAGCACTGTGCAAAAGTATCTATTGTAGGAGCTGGAATGGCAGGTATTCCAGGAGTTACTGCGAAAATTGTCACAGCATTGGCAGAAAAAGGTGTGACAATTTTACAATCGGCAGATAGTCATACGACCATTTGGGTGCTTGTAAAAGAAGTAGATTTAGTGGAAGCTGTGAATGCATTGCATAGTGCGTTTGAGCTTTCAAAAGAAAAGCAACTGGAACAATAAGGAGTGAGACCATGATAGATTTTGGGACAATCGCGACAGCGATGGTAACACCGTTTGATAAAAATGGAAACGTCGATTTTGCAAAGACAACTAAATTGGTAAATTATTTAATTGATAACGGTACAACAGCAATTGTGGTAGGAGGAACAACCGGAGAGTCTCCTACATTGTCATCAGAAGAAAAAGTAGCGTTATATCGCCATGTTGTATCTGTTGTCGATAAAAGGGTGCCCGTAATCGCTGGAACAGGTAGCAATAATACACATGCTTCTATCGAATTAACGAAAAAAGCTACAGAAGTTGGTGTCGATGCAATTATGTTAGTGGCGCCGTATTATAATAAACCGAGTCAAGAAGGCATGTATCAGCATTTTAAAACAATTGCTGAAAGTACAGAACTTCCGGTTATGCTATATAATGTTCCAGGACGATCTATTGTACAAATCTCCGTTGATACAGTTGTTCGTTTATCAGAAATACAAAACATTGTTGCAATTAAAGATGCTGGCGGCGATGTATTAACAATGACAGAAATTATTGAAAAAACAGCGGACGACTTTGCTGTATACAGCGGTGATGATGGTTTAACGTTACCAGCTATGGCAGTTGGAGCTAAAGGTATTATTTCTGTTGCATCTCATGTGATTGGAAATGAAATGCAAGAAATGATTGCGGCATTCCAAGCAGGAGATTTCAAAAAAGCACAGAAATTGCATCAGTTACTTGTCAAAGTAACAAATGCATTATTTATGGCGCCGAGCCCAACTCCAGTCAAAACAGCGTTACAAATGGTTGGATTAGACGTAGGATCTGTACGTCTCCCACTTCTTCCATTAACAGAAGAAGAACGATTAACATTACAAGAAGTAATCCAATCGATTCCTCGCTAAATAAAAAATGGCTTAGTAAAAACTAGGCCATTTTTTATTTATTCCTCATTAACAGAGTATTTTATCTTAAGTTGCTTGTAAATAGACCATATAAGTCTCTTCTAATCAGAAATAAATGAAAAAGCCGAATTGGTAAGGAGAACATACTTATGAATAGATGGTTTATTTTATATAAAATTTCTATGCTTCTCTTCTCTTTCTCGCAAATTAACTTGTGTTCTATTTCTGGTATCAGTTATAATATGGCTAAGTAGCTTAGTACGGGTATGCTTAGCAAAATTGGAAAAAATTATGGTTTAACGGAATTTTTATATCATATCGCATAAGATATTTGATTTATATAATGAAAGAGAGGTGAAACCTGGTTTAAAAAACGAACAAGAACATGATATCGCATAACGGTAAGGACATTCGTCTTGGACGGTGAATATATGGTGGTTGTAGAGCTTCCCTGGTGTCTCTACGATTTTAGTGAAATCAGTGTTTGTAAGATTTTTAAACCAGGCAACAACATGAAGAGAAAAGAGATTGATTCTGTAAAAGTATTTGCTCTTGGTGGAGTAGGTGAAATCGGGAAAAATATGTATTGTGTGGAAATTGATTCCGAAATTTTTATTGTGGATGCAGGATTGATGTTCCCGGGAGACGAAATGTTTGGAATTGATATTGTTATCCCTGACATTACATATTTAGTAGAAAATCAAGAGCGAGTAAAAGGTTTATTTATTACACATGGTCATGAAGATCATATTGGTGGAATTGTTTATGTGCTGCGCAAACTTTCCATCCCGGTGTATGCAACGAAGTTAACGGTAGGTCTTATACAAGAAAAACTCGGTGAAGCGGGAATGCTAGGCCGTGTAGACTTAAAAACAATTGATTCGAATTCGGCTGTAGAATTTAATACGACAACGGTTTCATTCTTTGGAACAACACACAGTATCCCAGATTCTGTTGGTGTGTGCTTCCATACATCACAAGGAGCCATTGTATATACAGGAGATTTTAAATTTGACCAAACACCAATTGGCAACAGCGGGGCAGATCTTGGAAAGATGGCGCAAATTGGAAATGAAGGCGTTCTTTGTCTGTTATCAGATAGTACAAATGCTGAACGTCCTGGTTACACGGGGTCTGAAAAAGAAGTTGGTATAGAAATTTCAAAAGTATTTTACAATGCAGAAGGACGTATCATTGTTGCTTCTTTCGCATCTAATGTACATCGTATTCAACAAGTATTTGATGCAGCTGCTGAAACAGGCCGTAAAGTGGCCGTTGTAGGTCGTAGTATGGTAAAAGTGGTAGATATTGCAAGGCGTCTTGGATATTTAGACGTTCCAGATGGTATGGTTATTTCATTGCAAGAGGTAGATAATTTCCCGGAGAAGAAGGTAGCGATTTTAACAACTGGTAGTCAAGGGGAACCAATGGCAGCTCTTTCAAGAATGGCAAAGCAAGCTCATAAACAAATTTCAATCCGTAAAGGAGACACAGTTATCATTGCAGCTTCTCCAATTCCGGGAAATGAAATATCAGTATCTAAAATTATTGATTTATTATTTAGAGCTGGTGCAGAAGTTGTTTATTATGGAGAAAGAAAAGTTCATGTTTCGGGTCATGGTAGTCAAGAAGAATTGAAATTGATGCTGAATTTAATGAAACCGAAATATTTTATACCCGTACACGGCGAATTTCGTATGCAAAAAGCACATGCGTATTTGGCGGAAGATGTTGGTGTCTTGAAAGAAAACATTTTTATTGTAGAAAAGGGCGATGTAATTGCTTTTGAGGGCGAAGAGGCAAAGCAAGCTGGTAAGGTACAAGCGGGTAATGTTCTTATTGATGGATTAGGTGTAGGTGATGTCGGAAATATTGTCTTGCGTGATCGTAAGATGTTATCACAAGACGGAATTTTAGTCGTTGTTGTAACGCTTGGAAAAGATGAGAAAAAGATCATATCTGGACCAGAAATTATTTCGCGTGGTTTTGTGTATGTTCGTGAATCGGAAGCGTTAATCGAAAGGTCTACAGATATTGTACGTACAATTGTTGAACAGTCCATTAAAGAGTATTCTATTGAATGGTCCATGCTAAAACAAAATATTCGTGAATTATTAGGACAGTTTCTGTATGAGGAAACGAAGAGAAAACCGATGATTTTACCAATTATCATGGAAGTATAAGAAAAACCACCTTTATCGGTGGTTTTTTCTTTTTTATCCCTATCGCATGAAATTTACAACTTAAGAAATAATAGTTGTATAAGAGTGAAAGGGGATGCGACATGACAGAACGTGATAGTTTAACAAATGAGGAAAAAGAAGCAGAACCGAAAGAGGATTCAAAAGAGGCGTCAGTAATAGAAAAAATTCAACAACTTGGCCAAACGAATGTTCCGCAAATGAATGAATCACGTATTCACTGCTTAACGATTGTTGGACAAGTAGAAGGACATGTGCAGCTTCCACCACAAAATAAAACGACGAAATATGAACATGTAATTCCACAAATTGTGGCAATTGAGCAAAATCCAAAAATTGAAGGGTTACTTTTATTGCTAAATACTGTTGGTGGTGATGTTGAAGCTGGATTGGCAATCTCTGAAATGGTAGCTTCATTATCGAAGCCAACTGTATCTTTGGTTTTAGGTGGAGGGCACTCGATAGGTGTGCCAATTGCAGTGTCAACAGATTATTCGCTTATTGCTGAAACTGCAACGATGACGATTCATCCAGTTCGTCTGACGGGTCTTGTTATTGGTGTGCCGCAAACATTTGAGTATTTGGATAAAATGCAAGAACGTGTAATTCGATTTGTAACAAAACACTCAAAAGTGACGGAAGATCGTTTTAAAGAGCTTATGTTTGCGAAGGGAAATTTAACACGAGATATTGGAACAAATGTAATTGGAATAGATGCAGTAAAGTATGGCCTTATAGATGATGTCGGTGGTATCGGGGATGCGATTCGAAAGTTGAATGAATTAATAGACATGCGAACAGATGGAAATCAAGACGGGAAGTTGCTGCAATGATTTTGTATACAATTATGCCGGAGCAACTTGTTTATCAGGCTGATTATTCACAGTATGAACAACAAAAAATAGTGAATGTAAATGGAGTAGAGATGATTGTATCTGAAGAGAGTAGTCAATATTATTCCGTTGTTCGTGTGCTAAGTACAAATCCATCCCACTACTTACAGTATGAACCAGGCCAGAAAATAACCTTTTAGCAAAAAGCAGGATTTTGTGTAGAAGCTATGGTATAATATAAAAAACAAGACGGTTGAGCAGCCATGATTAGGCTGCTTTCTTCTGTTTATTTGACATTTTACAAGAAGTGTAAAATGTCAAATGAACAGATCTAGAAGATGTGACGAACAACATGTAGAGAATACTTTCAATGAATGAAAGTCTTACTTAATTTTTGGACTTGGGGTGAAGAAATGGCAAAACAAAAGCAAAGAGGGACGAAATCAAAAGCAAGACGTACGATAAAGCCAACTTTGTATTACGAAATCGTCGGATTGACTCTTTTTGCACTTTCAATCATTACAATTTTACAGCTAGGTATTGTAGGGAAATCGTTTGTTTTCTTCTTTCGCTTTTTCTTTGGTGAATGGTACATAATTGGTGTGCTTGGTGTGATTGCATTGTCGATTGCATTTGTTATAAAGCGCGCATGGCCAAACCTTTTAAATAAACGGTTAATCGGTGTCTATTTAATTGTATTAGCAATAGTAATGTTTAGTCATATTACATTATTTAATTTGCTTTCAAAAGAAGGAACCGTAGAAAATACATCTGTGATTGTCAGTACAAAAGATTTATTTTTTTATGAGATGAAGAAAGGTGTAGTAAAGTCCGTTCACTTAGGCGGGGGGATGGTTGGTGCCCTTATGTTTGCTACATGCTACTTTTTGTTTGATGAAGCAGGAGCCTACATTATAGGTATCATTCTTGTTATTCTTGGTATACTTTGCATTACAAACAAACACATTGGGGAAGTGTTAGCCCCGGTTGGACGAATACTCAGAAGTCAATTTCAGGGGATGCAAGGGGATTACAAGGATTGGAGATCGAAACGTACTGCTGAACAAACAGAAAAGAAAAAAACGACAAGGCGTACGCGTAGTGAACGTTTTGATAGCGAAGAAGAAATTACTGAGCCGTTAGAAGAGATAGAAATTGGACCGCCAATTATTTCGAATTTTACAGAGAACTATCCAGTTAGTGAAGAAAAAGATAAGGAAAGTGAAGATGAGATTGCAAATGAGTTGATTGCGCCGCCTTCTATGGCAGAGGAAGAGATTCCATCTGCATCAAAAGAACGAACACAAAAGAAACGAGGAGAAAAAATTGTTGAATCTCTGGAAGGAGAAACAAAAGCTCCTCCAATGCAATTTTCAAATGTGGAAAACAAAGATTACAAGCTTCCTTCTATCGATATATTGAAGTTCCCAAAAAATAAACAGGTTACAAATGAAAATGAGAAAATTTATGAAAATGCTCGTAAGTTGGAACGTACTTTTCAAAGTTTTGGTGTAAAGGCAAAAGTAACGAAAGTGCATAAAGGACCTGCAGTTACGAAATATGAAGTGTATCCTGATATGGGAGTAAAGGTAAGTAAAATTGTTAGTTTGAGTGATGATTTAGCACTCGCATTAGCTGCGAARGATATTCGTATTGAGGCCCCTATTCCTGGGAAATCCGCGGTAGGGATTGAAGTTCCAAATTCAGAGGTTTCTATGGTAACGCTTAGAGAAGTACTTGATTCGAAAGCGAATAATCATCCGGAAGAAAAGTTATTAATTGGTCTTGGGCGTGATATTACTGGTGAAGCAGTATTAGCACGTCTAAATAAGATGCCCCATCTATTAGTAGCTGGAGCGACTGGTAGTGGAAAGAGTGTATGTATTAATGGTATTATTGTTAGTATTTTAATGCGTGCCAAACCACATGAAGTCAAATTAATGATGATTGATCCGAAAATGGTAGAGTTGAACGTATATAATGGTGTTCCGCACTTATTAACACCTGTTGTAACGGATCCGAAAAAAGCATCACAAGCTTTGAAAAAAGTTGTGAGTGAGATGGAGCGTCGCTATGAATTATTTGCTCATAGTGGAACGCGTAACATTGAAGGATATAATGAATACATTAGACATCATAATGAACAATCAGAAGCAAAACAGCCTGAGCTTCCATACATTGTTGTTATCGTGGACGAGTTGGCCGATTTAATGATGATTGCTTCTTCAGATGTAGAAGATGCAATTATGCGCCTAGCACAGATGGCACGTGCTGCTGGTATTCATTTAATTATCGCGACGCAGCGCCCATCTGTTGATGTTATTACAGGTGTTATCAAAGCAAATATTCCATCACGTATTGCGTTTGCTGTGTCTTCACAAACTGACTCTCGAACGATTCTTGATGGCGGAGGCGCTGAAAAATTATTAGGACGAGGGGATATGCTGTTCATACCAATTGGAGCATCGAAACCAGTTCGTGTACAAGGTGCATTTTTATCAGATGATGAAGTGGAAAGAGTTGTGGAATATGTTATTGGACAACAAAAAGCGCAATATCAAGAGGACATGATTCCACAGGATGTACCAGAAACAAGACAAGAAGTAGAAGATGAATTATATGATGAAGCGGTTCAGCTTGTTGTAGAAATGCAAACGGCTTCTGTTTCTATGTTACAACGTAGATTCCGAGTGGGATATACACGTGCGGCGCGTTTAATTGATGCGATGGAGATGAATGGTGTAGTTGGACCTTATGAAGGTAGTAAGCCGAGAGAAGTTTTGATTAAAGATATACAAGAAAAAAGTTCTTAATAAAAAAGCCCAATTGTTTACTTTTACTGAAAGACACGTTAGGTGAAGTTTGAGGCTTAATCTCACAATAAAGACATGTTGTTTAACAATTATAAGGAAAAAGAAAAGGAGTGGGTTTCCCACTCCTTTTATCACGACTGTCTCATTAAAAAATGTTTTAGACTATAGAAAAAAGTATTAAACTGTTAAAAAATAGTTGTAGACTGAAAAGGTGTTTTTGTAAATGTGTAGAAGTAATAAAGTTCTTTAATTTTAAAACCTCAAACACGCATAACCCCATGCTGATTTTAGGATGGGGTTAAAATAAAATTGTTTAATTTTTGATGTAGATTACTTCACTATACTTAAAAATATAACAATAAAGTTGTTTAAATCTAAGAGTTATTCAATAATCACGCCCGATTGTGGAACATCACCAAGCTTCTATTAGCTGGTTAGTTGAAGAAGAATTTGTTCCACAACTCTTAAGTTATGATACTTAAGAGTTAAATTCACCTCCTACAATCCCTTCAAAGCCGTCAATCTCCATCTTTTGAATTCCCTGAGCATTGCTGATCCTAAGCCAAACAACTATACCACCTCTAGCAAAATAATTAACATATCATATTCAAGAAAGGTTAGTTAGCTAATAGCATATGTTTTATTGAAAGGGTGTGATTGAATTATGGATCGGCAGAAATGGGGCGTTGGAGTATTAGTATTTGTTGGCTGCATGTTTCTTGGTGGAGGAGTGGGATCTTTGTTAGGAAGTTCCCAAATTGGATGGCTGATAGGAATGGGTGTTGGATTTCTTGGGATGGCTTTAACGAGACTGATTGGAAAATAATAGAACAGGGGTTCTTCTTCCAGTAAATAAGGCAATATGCATTTAAGTAATTACTTACATACTAGCCCTGTAACATGTAGTAATCGTACTCATACAAAGCCACTCTCTAACAGAAAGTGGCTCTTTTTGTTTTCGGCTCTGTTAAATTTCATTGTTGATTTTTAGTCAAATAAAAAGCCGATGTTTTACATAACGGGTTCTCTTTTGGAGTACAAAATTAGACATCACACAACTTTTGACAACACAAATCACAACATAATAGACCATCAATTGACACAAAGATTCGCTTGAAAGCGGGATTTTTTGCTTACTCAATTTGTAGCTTTGAAATAAAATTTGATCAAAAATACCTCGCAATCCCAAGTTTTACGATAAATAAAAAGAATCCATTTTGAAAAAAGTTCGATCCTTTCTACACCTATGTTGTTTCACAATCGCGCCCGTTTGTGGCATAAAATGACAAGGTCACGGAAATGAGCCACTTTATTTAAAGTAACGTTCTTTCCGCATTAAAGTGAATAAAATCAATTTAAGGAAATAAATTAAAAATAATAAAGAAGTAAACAAAAAAGAGAAAGAAGAAACCGGGAATTTCCAAGGAAGGTTGTGGTGAACATCAAGGTTAGGAATTTTTATTATCTGATTGCAGGCATCCTTGCGATGCTGTTTGCCGTCACGCACGCATGGAACGGGCAATCCGCTGTGCTACCGACGCTCAACATTGAGGCGATATCCGTGGGTACCCGGACAGTATTCACGTATGTCTGGCACATCATCACGGCGGAAAATCTGGTCTTCGGCATCGCTTTCATTTTCATGTCATTCCAAACCGAGCGATCAAAGATCCGGTTTGCCGCATGGTTGATTGCGGCGATCCTGATCGTCCGACTAATGGTTATTCTTGGTGTAACGGCATTGCTTGACGTATCGGGGCTTACGGATACGCTTATAGATTCGATTGCCATCGTAATCTATGTTGCCCTCATCATACTGGGCACAAGAGTGAAGAAAAAGCAGTACGATGGTCAGCAACCACAGTAACAGAGATGTCCGAGTTGTCTTCTAACTCTGTAAGAGGGTAAACCCCATGCCCATCAAGCTAATAACAAAAAACGAGTTACATACTACCGTTTTTCTCAAAACCCGAATCAACTGGGACCTGAACAGAATGTCGTGCAGACCTAAATGAGCGTTATCAAGATAGAGGACATTAACACCAGGAATTAAAGATTCTAATGTCCTCTAAGGCTTAACCAAAAAGGATGTTATTATTTCCGCTCAAGTTTAAATGTAAAAGTTACAGGTATCTTGGGGTTACCCGTTATTCCAGAATATGGCCCAATTCAAAAAGATACGTCTTTATATATGCACGCCTCGATTTTGATTAAAGATTAATTTCAGTAGCTTTCAAAAATATTTACTATACAAATCGCGTCTCAACTTTCCGCTCAGCTGAGCATATATTCTCGTGGTTTCACTCTTCTCATGACCAAGTAAGCTTTGTATTACTTCAAGTGGCGCACCGTTGTTAATCATATGTGTAGCATAGCTATGACGTAATTGATGAGGATGAATACTCTTTTTAATCCCGGCACGATTCGATATACGTTTGATAATAAATCTTAGGTTATCAATACTCATACGTCTTTTTGGCCTTCTTTCCGTAATAAACAAACAAGGCTCCCCATCATCTCTTTCATCTAAGGTGAATATCCCTCAATTTTTTTATCTAATTGATACTTCTCCCAGGCCTCAGATAATAACATTATTCTTCACGCTCCCATTCTATAAATCAATTAATCTAGATTCCATTATGTTCAAGAAGAGTCTCTTTTATACGCTAGTTATTCAACAATCGTATAAAACAAAAAATTACTTAACTATGAGAACACTTGAAATACAAGAAAAAGACGCTTTCTCTATAACAGAATAGCGCCCTTTAATTGGATAAGACATCTGAAATTTTATCCACAATTATTATTAATTACAGTAACTTTTCAGGTTTTTCACATTATTTATTGCTCAAACCTTATTTAATATTACATTGTTGATCCATTACTCCCCTTATATCACTCTGATAGTGCAAAGTAGCCAATCCGAATAAGATCCCTGCGACTAAGAACCAAGGTTCGAAAAGCAACAGGTCTATTAGAATCATATAATCGACGTCTATTGTTGCCCATGCGGAAAAATCGAAAAATTCTAAAGGAATAACACCAGCTAGAAAAAGCCCCTTAGTAATATATCCATAGACAGCATGCGTGATTGGCAATATGCAAGCAAACCAGCCCATAGCAAGCATTAAATATCTTGGGATCTTTTGTCCCCAAGGATGAACTAGTAATAGTGCAAATATTGCTGCTGCTAACAACACTACAGATGCTCCCCAGTTTACTGCTTCCCACATCGCCTCATCTTTCCAAACCCCAGGCATCCATGCCATTCCTCCAAATGCCCAATAAACGTGAATCGGAATATACAAGAGCGACCAGATACATACGGCATAACCAGCCCATTTCATTTGACTAATCTTCAATTCCTTTCACCCCACCATCATTATATGCAGCAAAATTAAAAGTAAAGGTTTGATTTACTTTCTAATAATTCTTTACTTTACAATCTGGCCCGATTGTTGAAGAACTGAATGGGCTTTTTTATATGGTTCTTTTGTTATATACTATAGTCATCAAGAAAGAAAGGGCTTACACCTTAGGGTGATTCTTTAGAATGCGAATGATTTTAATGTTATTTTTGAAAAACGTTCGAGATTAGTTGTAGAAAAGTGTTGAATTATGTTGACACATATGGGAGCAAGTGGTAAGATTACTTCGAAAAGAATCACTGCCTCATATAATCTTGGAGATAAGGTCCATAAGTTTCTACCTGGCAACCATGAATTGCTAGACTATGAGGGGAAAAGTGTGTAACAAAGGATGTAAGGGATCTTTGTATCTAACTTTTTCTCTATATGAGGAATGTTGGGGTGCAAAGTTTTTTTTATGAAATAAAGATAGAAAATTTCATTTTGAAAAATTATTAACACTTATTCGACAAATGTTATTGTATCGTATCGTTATGTAAGGTATATCATGTATTGGTTGAAAATCGAGAACAGAAGTCTTACATCAGAGGTCGAATAATTGGAATGCGGGGGAGTCTTRTGTCAGTTAAATCCGATAGTCGACACTTATATTTACGGGTGATCGATCATATTAAAGAGAAAATCAAAAGCGGGGCATATAAAGAAAAACAAAAGTTGCCTTCAGAGTTTGATTTAGCAAAAGAACTTGGCGTAAGTAGAGCGACTTTACGGGAAGCATTGCGTATTTTAGAAGAGGATAATGTTGTTATTCGCAGACATGGCGTTGGTACTTTTGTGAATGCAAAGCCGTTGTTTTCTTCTGGAATTGAACAACTTTCTAGTATTACAGATATGATTTCTAGTGTGGGGAAAACACCGGGAACAATCTTTTTATCATCATCTACTACGAGTCTAACAGAAGAGGAAAAAGAAAAGTTTAATAGYGATGAAGGCTTTGAGGCTGTGATGATTGAGCGTGTTCGTACAGCAGATGGGGAACCTGTTGTCTATTGCATTGACAAGTTGGCAAAAGAAGTATTACCAGATTTGTCTGATTATAATGAGGAATCGCTACTTACTGTTATTCATAATAACACGCATAAACGCATTACATACGCGGTTGCTCATATTGAACCAATTGGTTATCATCCGAAAATATCACCAATTTTACAATGCGAACCAGAAACAGCGCTGCTGATTCTAAAGCAAATGCACTATGATCAAAATGATGAACCAATCTTATATTCTATTAATTATTTCAGAGCAGATAAATTTAGCTTCCACGTATTAAGAAAACGCATGTAATAAAGTTCCTTTTTAGGGAGGTGACAGCAAGAAGAAGGGGACACTAGCATATTAATAGATACATATATCATTTAGGAGGGGTTTCTAGTATGAAGAAAAAAACAGGTCTTTTACTATCATTAACGTTAGCGGCGAGTACAGTGTTAGGTGCATGTGGTAACTCGGATAAAGCAAGTGGAGATAAAAAAGATGGAAAGAGCATTAAAGTAGGTATGGTTACAGACGTTGGGGGCGTTGATGATAAATCATTTAACCAATCTTCTTGGGAAGGTTTACAAAAATTCGGTAAAGATAATGGGCTAAAAGAGAAGACGAACTATCGTTACCTTCAGTCTGAAAAAGAAGCAGATTATATTCCGAACTTAAAGAAATTTGCAAAAGATAAATATGATTTATCTTTTGGTATTGGTTATAAATTAGAAAAAGCAATTGAAGAAGTTGCGAAAGAAAATCCAAAGCAACAGTTTGCGATTGTAGATACTGTAGTAAAGCAACCGAACGTAACAAGTATTACATTTAAGGATCATGAAGGATCATTCCTTGTAGGTGCAGTAGCAGCGATGTCAACAAAAACAAATAAAGTTGGGTTTGTTGGTGGAATGAAGAGTGATTTAATTAGTAAGTTTGAGAATGGATTTAAAGCTGGTGCTAAAGCTGTTAACCCAAATATTGAGATTGTATCTGAATATGCAGAAGCATTTGATAAACCTGAAAAAGGTGCTGCACTTGCATCAGCAATGTACGGACAAGGAGTAGACGTAATTTATCATGCTGCTGGTGGTACTGGTAACGGAGTGTTTACTGAAGCGAAAAACCGTAAGAAGAAAGGTGAAAATGTTTGGGTAATCGGTGTTGACCGTGACCAAAATCAAGAAGGTATGCCTGAAAACGTAACGCTAACTTCTATGGTAAAACGCGTTGATGTTGCGGTTGAAAAAGTAGCACAAGAAGCAAAAGATGGTAAGTTAGAAGGCGGAAAAGTAGAAGCGTTTGGTTTGAAAGATGAAGGTGTTGGCATTGCGAAAACAACTGATAATGTGAAAAAAGTAAATCCAGAAATTTTACCAAAAGTAGAAGAGTTTGAAAAGAAAATTACTGCTGGTGAAATTAAAGTACCTGCTACTGATAAAGAGTACAAAGAATACGAAGCTGCTCTTAAGAAATAATAGAGAAATAGCAAAGGTTAGTTCTTAGAACTAGCCTTTGTATATATAAAATTACTTTTAATAGAGTGTAATTGGGGACTGTTCCCTGCTAAAAGGAGGAACAAAATGGAATACGTAATTGAGATGAATAATATTACAAAAGTATTCCCAGGCATTGTAGCGAACGATAATATTACGCTGCAAGTAAAACAGGGAGAAATACATGCTTTACTCGGAGAAAATGGTGCAGGGAAATCAACGTTAATGAATGTACTATTTGGTTTGTATCAGCCAGAGCAGGGAGAAATTAAAATTAAAGGAAACCCTGTGAAAATTACAAATCCGAACATCGCAAATGACTATGGAATTGGTATGGTCCATCAACATTTTATGCTCGTTCATAATTTTACAGTTACAGAGAATATTATTCTTGGAAATGAACCAAAGAATAAAGGAAAGATTGCTATTGATGAAGCAGCGAAAGAAATTAAACAGTTGTCTGAACAATACGGTTTAGCGGTGGATCCGTATGCAAAAATCGAGGATATTTCAGTTGGTATGCAACAACGCGTTGAGATTTTAAAAACGCTCTATCGCGGGGCAGAAATTTTAATATTTGATGAACCGACGGCAGTGTTAACTCCTCAAGAGATTCATGAGCTTATTCAAATTATGAAAAAGCTTGTGCAAGAAGGTAAATCTATTATTCTTATTACACATAAGTTAAAAGAAATTATGGAAGTTTGTGATCGTTGTACGATTATTCGTAAAGGAAAAGGAATCGGAACGGTTGACGTTGCAAATACAGATGAACATAAACTTGCAGAACTAATGGTCGGACGTCAAGTGAATTTTAAAACAGAAAAAATAGATGCCAGACCTAAGGAAGATGTACTTTCTATTGCAAACCTTGTTGTTCATGATGTGCGCCAATTGCCTGCTGTAAAAGGCCTTGACTTAACTGTTCGTGCAGGAGAAATCGTCGGTATTGCAGGGATTGATGGGAATGGACAAAGTGAATTAATAGAGGCAATTACTGGTTTACGAAAAGTTGAGTCAGGTTCTATTGCAATTAATGGGAAAGAAATCACAAACTGGCCTGTTAGACGAATTACGGAAGAAGGAGTCGGTCATATTCCAGAAGACCGTCATAAACATGGACTCGTTCTTGATTTTTCCGTTAGAGATAATATTGTTTTACAAACATATTATAAGAATCCATTTTCAAATAAAGGAATTTTAAATTTTAGTAAAATAACGAAAAAGGCAAAAGAGCTGATTGAGCAGTTTGATGTACGTACACCTAGCGAGCAAACAGTAGCTCGTGCATTATCTGGCGGGAACCAGCAAAAGGCAATTATTGCACGTGAAGTAGATCGTGATCCAGATTTATTAATTGCAGCGCAGCCGACACGTGGTTTAGATGTAGGTGCGATTGAATTTATTCATAAGAAATTAATTGAACAGAGAGATAAGGGGAAAGCGGTGCTTCTTCTTTCTTTAGAACTCGATGAAATTTTAAATGTGAGTGACCGCGTTGCTGTTATTTATGAAGGGAAAATTGTCGCGATTGTTAATGCAAAAGAAACAAATGAAAAACAATTAGGTCTTTTAATGGCTGGTGGAACAGGGGAAGCGAAGGTGAGTACAAATGGCTAAAAAGTTTTTAACGGAGCGAACGATTAATATTTTAGTTCCTGTATTATCCGTTATATTTGGGTTGCTTGTTGGTGCCATTGTTATGTTAGTTAGTGGGTATGATCCGATTGTTGGATATAGTGCACTTTGGACTGGGATGTTCGGAAGTCCCAGTGCAATTGGAGAGACGTTTCGTACAATGATTCCGCTTATTCTTGCGGGGTTATCGGTAGCTTTTGCGTTTCGTACGGGATTATTTAATATCGGAGTAGAAGGGCAATTGTTAGTTGGTTGGCTTGCGGCTGTTTGGTTTGGTTATGCAGTATCATTACCTGCCTTTCTTCATATTCCATTGTCTATTTTAGTGGCAGCTATAGTTGGTGGACTATGGGGATTTATTCCGGGATATTTGAAAGGGAAATTTAAGGTTAATGAAGTTATTGTAACGATTATGATGAACTACATTGCATTATATGTTACATATGACATCATTAAACGTTTTTTACATGAAGGCAATGACAAAACATATGATATTCAGCCGAGCGCGTCATTAGCTTCAGATTGGTTAGCTTCTTTAACAGATGGCTCTCGTCTTCACTGGGGAATTGTTGTCGCAATTTTTGTTACGATTCTTATGTGGTTCTTATTAGATAGAACAACTTTAGGTTATGAATTGAAATCAGTTGGTTTTAACCAACAAGCGTCTCAATATGCGGGTATGAAAGTGTCTCGTAATGTTGTGTTATCTATGACAATTGCGGGTGCATTTGCCGGTATTGGTGGCGCGATGGAAGGGCTTGGAACATTCCAAAGTATGACGGCAATGGCTACATTTACCGGAATTGGATTTGACGGGATTGCGGTAGCACTTCTTGGAGGGAATAATCCATTTGGTATTATACTTGCTGCGTTATTATTTGGAGGTTTAAAAAGTGCAGCGCCGCAAATGAACTTTGAAGCAGATGTACCATCTGAGTTAATTAATGTAATTATTGCATGTATTATTTTCTTTGTTGCTTGTAGTTATATTTTACGCTGGGCACTTACGCGCATGAGCAAGGAGGGGAAATAAATGAGCTTTCTAGATGTTTTAGCCATTCTTGTGACGGGTACGTTATACACGGCAGCACCTCTAATCTTTACAGCGTTAGGTGGCGTATTTAGTGAGCGTTCTGGTGTTGTAAATATCGCATTGGAAGGATTAATGTTATTTGGGGCATTTGTTGGTGTTGTTACCACGCTATTAATGGGGGATACTTGGGGGGCTATGACTCCTTGGATTGCACTTATATTTGCAGCAATTGGTAGCGGATTATTTGCACTTCTTCATGCAGTTGCATCGATTACATTCCGTGCGGATCAAGTTGTTAGTGGAGTAGCAATTAACTTTTTATCTCTTGGTTTAACTGTTTTTGCGATTAAGAAAATCTTTGGTAAAGGTCAAACTGATTTTATTCACTACCGTATTGAGAAAATTGATGTTCCAGGACTGTCGGATATTCCGGTTATTGGAAAAATCTTTTTCTCAAATGTACCATTAACATCGTATATTGCCATTATTTTAGCATTTGTTGTTTGGTATATCATTTATAAAACACCGTTTGGTCTTCGTCTTCGTGCGGTTGGTGAACATCCGATGGCTGCGGATACAATGGGGATTAATGTATATAAAATGCGTTATATTGCTGTTTGTATTTCAGGGATGTTTGCTGGAGTAGGCGGTGCAACCTTTGCACTGTCAATCTCAAACAACTTCTCAGGTGCAACGATTACGGGACAAGGTTTTTTAGCGTTAGCTGCTATGATCTTTGGGAAATGGAACCCAATTGGTGCACTAGGAGCTGCTTTATTCTTTGGATTTGCACAATCACTAGGGGTAACTGGTGGTACAATCCCTGTATTAAAAGAAATTCCGAGTGTTTTCTTAGCGATATTACCATATGTGTTCACGATTTTAGCACTTGTCGGTTTTGTAGGACGTTCAGAAGCTCCAAAAGCACTTGGAACACCGTATGAAAAAGGAAAAAGATAATCGTTTAAAAAGTATAGAAAAAGCTCGCACATTAGGAAGGCACTGAAAAAGTGTTTACTTTGAAAAAATAACACGAATTTTATCAATATGTTGAAAAGAAAAAGGAGTCCATTACCTGTATATAGTAGGTGATGAACTCCTTTTTCTTATGAAGTGGACTTTTTCAGTGGCCTACACATTAGTGCGGGCTTTTTTACATAGAATATGCTTAATACATGAACTCCTTTTTCTTATGAAGTGGACTTTTTCAGTGGCCTACACATTAGTGCGGGCTTTTTTACATAGAATATGCTTAATAC
>NZ_JBFTMC010000080.1:0-20241 GCF_056396765.1 Bacillus sp. 05T22 | reverse complement strand
CTGCGTAAAAAGCGAGATCATCAGGCCGCATATGGCTTTATGAAAAGATTAGTGAAAAAGTTTGGAGAACCAACGGTTCTAACAACAGACAAAGCTCCAGCATTACTTTGTACGTTTAACAAATTAAGGGAACAAGGCTTTTATAAACAACTCATTGCACAATCAAGCATTTGAATAATCTCATAGAACAAGACCATAGACACGTGAAACGTTGTTTTGCTAGATCCTCAGGATTTCAAAACCTCCGTCATGCCTCACGTACCATAAAAGGAATCGAAACCATTCATGCTATACATAAACGAAAACGCAGTTTGCAACCAAACTGCGTTTTTTCAACATACAATGAATTACAGCAATTACTTAGAATTGTATAAAATCCATCTGTAATCAGCCCAATTTTTTATCTGTTTAAGAAACTTTGCAACAGATAAAAAATTTCACTATTCATATTATTCAGAGGTAAAAACCTATAATATAGTAATTAGTAATCTTTTATGAAAGGGTGTATATAATGAAACAGCAGATCAAAAAAGTTCTTATTATCGGCGGTGGAATAGGTGGACTATCTGCTGCAATTGCTTTAAGAAAAAATGGTCTATCTGTTACAGTATGTGAGTCTTCAGGTAGTAATTTACTTAAAGGTGCAGGCATTCTGCAACCTCAAAATTCATTTAAGGTTCTCCAAGAATTAGGTATATATGAAGAATGCTTAAATAAAGGATTTCAACTCACTTCCCTAAAAATTTTTGATGAACATGGCATGGTAATAAGTGAAATTAATGAAACATTTATGGATGAAAACCTACCAGGTAGAAATGCAATTTGGCGTTCCGAATTAAGCGGAATATTAGTTTCAAAAGCTCAGTCTTTAGGGGTAAATATAGAATGGAATAAAACTTTAAAGTCTTATACCGAACATGAATATGGGGTTAATGTAACTTTTGAAGACAAAAGCACTCTCATTTGCGATATTCTTATAGGGTTTGATGGCATTCGTTCTAAAGTCAGAGATATAATGCTGGGGCGAAAAATTCATCCTCAATTTTTAGGTATGGGAGCATGGAGATTCCCTATAGAATTTCCTAAGAGTAAATCTTTTAATGAGACGCTCATGCTTCATAATGGAAGCACTAAAATTGGTATTGTACCTTTGTCTGAAAGTGCAGGTTATGCTTTTATCATAAAGCCGGTAAAGATAGATTACTGGGATGATAAAATGACACGTTATGAAAGAGTGATGAACATTGTAGATCAATTTAGAGGAGCATCAATTTTAATTAAAGAGGGGCTTTCTAAAGATTCTCCCATTATCTTTAATCTAGTTGAAGAAGTTGTATTGGAAGAGAACTGGTACAGCAACCGTGTAGTCATTGGTGGAGATGCTGCTCATGCCAGTGCACCAAATTTAGCCCAAGGAGCTGCAATGGCAATAGAAGATGCTATGGTATTAGCAGAAGAAATTAATAATCATGATTCCTTTTATATAGCATTTCAATCCTATTTTAAGAGAAGGTATGGTAGAGCTCAAAAAATTCGAAAGCTATCTTCAGAACTTGTAAGAAAAGAATTACTTAGGGAAGAAGGTAGTGAAAAAATTATAAAAGCGTGTCATTCTTTTCTTAATACAGCCTACTAATCTAAGATATTAAATTAGCAAATCAAACTTTATATTGTAAAAAAGCCAATTTTTTAAACGTACAGAGAATTGGCTTTTTCGATTCTGTTGCAAAGTTTTTGAAACAAAGTTACACTCTAGAAAAAATGAACTGGAGCATGACAAATGAAATACTTTAAAGGAAAACAATTCAAAAAAGATATTATTTTGGTAGCCGTTGGCTACTATTGTCGTTTTTCTTTAAGTTATCGTGATGTATCTGAACTCTTGAGAGAACTTGGGGTTTCGGTTCATCCTACAATCATTATGCGCTGGGTTCATGAATATGGAAACCTGATCTATCAAATCTGAAAGAAGAAAAACAAAAACATAAAATTATCTTGGAAAATGGATGAAACCTATATAAAAGTTAAAGGTAAGTGGTGTTATCTATATCGCGCGATTGATAAAGAAGGCCATACACTTGATATTCAACTTCGCCAAAAGCGAGATACTCAAGCGGCATATGCTTTCATGAAAAGATTGGTTCAAACCTTCGGAGAACCAACGGTTCTGACGACAGATAAGGCTCCTTCTTTACTTTGTGCATTAAAAAAGTTAAAAGAGAAAGATCTTTATAAAAACACTGTGCATTATACAGCTAAACATTTAAATAATTTTATCGAACGAGACCATAGACACGTGAAACGTTGTTTTGCTAGATCCTCAGGATTTTAAAATCTTCGCCATGCTTCACGCACGATAAAAGGAATCGAAACCATTCATGCTATACATAAACGAAAACGCAGTTTGTAACCAAACTGCGTTTTTTCAACGTACAAAGAATTACAAAAATTATTAACAATTGCATAAAATAAACAACCGTTTGTTGGGATAATCTGTTGAAAAACTTTGCAACAAAACCAAATTATGGTTAAATTCTAATTTAATTTAAAAAACTTCTTATTTCGATGTTATAATAAGAATGAAAATTCTAATTACTTGTTTTGAACAAATAATTAAATAAGCATTTATGATTAAAGGAGAGTAGCATGTTATATAAACAAAAAAACTTTAAAAACAAATTTGAACACTTTTTACTCATATTTATTATTTTTCAACCTATTTTGGATTTACTTACATCTTTTTGTATTATGTCATTACAAATGAATGCTACTATTGGCATTTTTGTCCGTTTATTTATTATGTTGTTAAGTATTGTATATTTGTTGATAACAACAATTAAAATAGGGAATTGGAAGTATCTTATTTATTTAGTTGGATTAATATCAGTATGTATGATAGGAATTATAAATAACATAGTAATAAAAAAGCCTATGTTATTAAGTGAAGAAGTAAAATTTATAGCAAAGTCTATATATTATATAATTATGTTTTTTAGTTATCTTTTGGCTTTAAATTCTATCAAAAGAAAAGAAAATATATATGTAAGGATAAGGGATTATATTGTATATGCAATATTGATTGTTAATATTACTATACTTATTTCTATTATCACTCATACTGATTATAATAGTTATGAATATAGTAAAATAGGATCAAAAGGATGGTTTTTTGCTGGAAATGAATTGAGTTCTATTTTAGGTGTTACATTTCCGATTGTCGTTTTATATTCTATCGAAAAAACAACATCTATTAGGAAATTATATTATTGGATTCCAACATTATTATCTATTTTTTCATCTTTCTCTATGGGAACAAAAGTTGCTTATATGGCGGTTATAGTTACTATGGTAATTACACTTGTAATAAGTTTTATTCATGTGTTTTTTTACCAAAAACAGTTGAAAGAACAGCGGAAATATCTATTATTGAACATATTTGTTGTTATTTGTATAAGTATAGGAATTGTTTCTACAATACCAAAAACGCCATTTGTTAAAAATTTGGCAATTCATCAAAAAGAAGTACAAACGGAACAATTCAAAGAAAAGCAAAAGCAATATCGATTAGAAGAGAAAAAAGAAGTTCCAGTTAGTAGTTCGCCTAAAGAACAAGTAAGTGCTTCGGATAGTAATTCAGGTAGTGATTCAGCAGTAGAAGAAAAGAAAAATCAAGTAGAAAATATTATATTTAGTAGCCGTGAATTATTTATCCAGCATTATAAAAAATCCTTTGAAGAAGTTCCGATATCCCAAAAACTGTTTGGAATGGGGTATGGGGGAATCCTGAATTATCAAGGAGCTCCTAAGTTGATTGAACGAGACTTTCATGATTGGTTTTATACATTTGGATTGTTTGGTTTTATATTCATTTTACTACCTCTTATTTATTACAGTTTTAAAATTTTATTATTATTAATTAAAGATATAAAAACTTTATTTGCATTCAAACATGTGTTGTTAGGAACAGGAATATTATTAGGTTTTGGTATTGCATTTATTTCTGGTCATGTATTAACAGCACCCGCTGTAAGCATCTATTTTAATGTTATTTTGGCAACTCTAATAGTGAGTTTGAGTAGTAAATCGATTCAAAAATAAGGTAATAAAGCAAAGTTTAACTAAAATCCTGTATTTTAATACGGGATTTTTTGTCTATTTTAATTAATACATAGTTTATTTAAGATGATTAAGTTTTTTGAATTAAAGAATAAATATTGGAGTTAGTATAGTCATATGGACACAACTTATTTAAGTCCTTACAATGAATTTCAAGGTAAGAGTCAAATATTCCCCACCTACTATTTGTAAATAACCCATGAGATAATCTCCTTACATACTACATGTGGAGGCTTTTTTATGAAAAGACACCTATTAAAGAAAGAATGGGAAACTTATATTCAAGACTATAAAAACAGTGGATTATCAAAAGTTTTCTGGTGTCAAAAACAGAACCTACCAGTTCATCGGCTATATTATTGGTTGAAAAAATTATCACCTGAAACGGAAGATCAAAATAAAAATGAGCGTGTGAATTGGAGTTCTATGAATGGCCCTGTCGTAGAAGAAAACATACATGTCACCATTCGAATTCACATTCAAGAAGCAACCATTGAATTAGATGTACCTTTATAAGAAACAAAACAAAACAAAATATATTGTGTGAAAAGAGATGTAATTTATGAAGAAGAGTTTCYATGATTGGTACATTGAAAATAACAAAGAACATTTATTAGCCGAGTGGGATCATGAACAGAATGAAGACTTGGAGATAAAAGAAATTGGATATGGTAGTAACAAAAATGCATGGTGGATTGGTAGATGTAATCATCAATGGATATCTACTATTAAGAATAGAGTTAGGGGAACTGGTTGTCCTATATGTTATGAAGCTAATGGTAGAAAAATAGTCCATAGACGAAGTTTAAATAAAGGAATTAATGATTTGCTCTATTTCGAGTAATCTTCTTCGAATCAAAATTGTCACTCTCCATCTATGAGTATTTTTTATTATCTAGTCTACTACTTTATTTTAATAAATACTCTTTTACGAAATGAAAATTATTTCTCAGTCTAAATCTTTATTTTATTAAATTAAACAAACAAAAATAGAGGAATTTAATTAAACCAACGATGTCCAGTCTAATACATTTTTCTACTTGAACAACTGTTCAAGTATTTAAAGAAGAAACATATAAAAAAGTTTTTCCGTGTTCTCTAAGTACATATGAGGGAACATCCGATTGCTGCATGAATGTTTTACCATGCTCAGCTTGCAATGTGCTAGAAGGAGTGTTACCTATTAGTCCTGTTATAATTAAAGTTAATCCAAATGTAATTCCAAAAAATTTAATTGTTTTTTTCATTACTTTAAAGCCTCCTTATCGCGTAGTTTTTGTTCGGCTTCGTGTGACTTGTAAAAATAATGTCCAGCCTGACCAGGTTGATTTGAAGCATAAAATTTTAATGCTAATTGTTTTGAGTAGTCATGTACGAACCCTAATAAACCTTCTTGCTCGAAGTATTGAATTCCTTCTTTAATAATGGATTCAAATATATTGGTTGGCTCAGCTGAATTTAATGCGCGCAGAATAGAAAAATGATGTTTATATTCAATTGCATTTACATGATTACAGATTTTTAGACCTTTATTAATAAATTTATTTGTTTCATCTGTATGCCCCAATTTGAAATGTTCTCGTGCTAAAAGGAACGTAGATTTATAATCAGTTTCGGGATCTTCAATGGAAGCAGATAAGTTTCTAATCGCTGCTTCAGATAGATTCTGTTCTGCATATAAGAATCCTAAATTATGTCTAATTTTTAAAGCTAGCATTGTATTTTTCTGCTTATTAACAATGTCTAAAGCATATATAAAGTATTCCTCAGCTGCTTCAAATTGACTTAATGAAGTACATGTAAGCCCTAAAATATTAGTGCAGCCAGCAATATTAATTTCATAACCGTTTAAATTCTCATAATATCCTTTTGCTTTTGTTGCATAATTGATAGCTATAAGTGGTTGACGAACTTGATAATAGAATGCCGCTGCTTTATAGTAAAATTCGGCTTTTTCGGCTTCATCGGGTATTTTTTCTAATAATTCTCGAGCAGTACTAAAGTAATTATTAGCGTCTTTAAATTTACCAATTTCAGTAGCGTGAATTGCCTTAAAGAAATAATAGTAGTACTTTAAAAAATCGTCAGTTGGTTTTTCAAAGCTATTTATTTTTTCTAGCAACGCTTTTGATTCACTATAATCATTTATAAATAATTTATATCTAAACTCTAGTAAAGAGTAGTATAGAAGAATATTTTGGTTCTCCTCAATTCTATCAATTTTTTCTTTTACTTTGTTTCTAATTTCTAATGCAAGGTCCGTGTTTTGACTGCGAATTGCATCATACCAATTATTTAATAAAGAAGTAATCTGCTCTAGTGTAACCGTTGTAATCTCCATGGAATAACCCCTCCTATTATGTATTTATATAATTGTACAAAAATTTATAATATTTAGTCATTGGGTAAATTTATTTCTCAACAAATACCTATTTATTTTTTTGGATAAGTATTCATTATGGGAAGAACTATGTTTATTGAATTAAACTTAGATCAATTTTTTTGAACAAAAAGAAAAACTAGATAAAATACTAAGGATACTTAGCACTATAGGACTATCTGTATATATTTAAAGTATAAGGTCAAATTAAGTAAATATTTGGGTGAAGAATGCTTGTCAAATTACTATTATTTAATGATGTCTGGGTAATAATAAGTAAGTTACCGTTGCTTATTAAAAAAGCAAGGCCCGATTGGCCCCGCTTGTTATTTGACTATTACTTTTCCATCCATTCCTTTCTGGAAATGGTACCGACATATCAGTTCATATGTACCGGGCTTTTTAGGTTTCACGGTTATGGTTTTTTCTTTTCCCGGCTGGACTTCGGCGTCAATTCTGAGCTTTTCCACTGTGAAGGTGTGCTCTTTATTACCTTGGTTTTTCAATATCAACGTTGTCGTTCTTCCAATCGGAATAGTGATGACGTTCGGATTAAAGTAATCATCGTTCAACTCGACCTCAATCACTTTCACTGACTCAATAGGCTGTGTTACGACGCCGGATTCGGCAAATACACTGAGTGAGCCTGGAGTTGTTACAACCACAATCATCGCAAGCAAAACGACCAATCCAGTTAACCACTTTTTCACAGACATTCGCAATCCTTCCTTTCCTAAGCATTATTGTTTTCCAATTCATAAAATATTATCACTATAAATGGGGGTCTAACTATTCAGGTTAAAAAATGTTTTAGACTGAACATCATTAATCTAATGGGATTCCTCAATTCTTATATTTCTAATTCAATAAAATAAAGAATCAGACTGGTAAATAAGTTTCATTTTCGGAAAAGAGTTTTTATTAAAATATAGTATTAGACTAAATATTGGTTATGTAATTTTCACATGAGAAATAGGAACAATTCTGAGAAAACATACTTAATAAAACAAGAATGTATATATTCTGGCATAAAGTTTTTAAAAGAGAACAGGTCTAATCCTTAATGAATATGAAGTTAATCTCTGTGTTTACCGCGTATAATAAGACATTATGGCAACCTCACATGTATACGCTATATAGGATTTCATTGCTTAATATAGAACATTAAAGGAGTATTGATATATTTAAAAAAGGGGGGAAATACATGAAACTCACAAATGATGTTAAAGCCATTGTCTTAGATCTCGATGGAACTTTATTAAATTCACAAAAAGAAGTGTCCGAAAGAAGTAAAAGGGCCATTTTGACAGCTCACGAAAGAGGTCTTGCTATTATTTTTGCAACAGCAAGACCTCCAAGGTCTGTTAATGACTTTTTATGTAGAGAGCTTCAAGAAATAGCATCTGTTGTTTATTATAACGGTGCTTTATCCGTAGATAATCAGTTAGGCAGAAAACATTACCCAATTGAACAGATGTTGACGGAAGAAATTCTAAACTATATACATACAAATCAGCCAGATGCTTATATTTCTATAGAGTCTGAAGACATTTGGTACAGCAGCCAAACTTTAGACTATAAACAGGTCATGAAAGTCACAACAAACCCTACAGTGGTAACCATTGATGAACTAAGGAAGATACAAGCTTCCAAAATACTAATTTCTCAATGCTATGACTATAAAAGTTTACAGGAACTCTTTGAAGGTAAAGTTAACATCATACGCACTGACTCGGGAAGCTTGATTCAAATTATGGATAAAGATGTGTCGAAAGAGCGTGCTGTGATTGATATCTGTACAGCTAAGAGAATACCTATGGATTATGTTATGTCTTTTGGGGACGACTGGAATGATTTTAACTTATTTAGGGAATCTGGATTACCAGTAGCAATGGGTAATGCTATTCCTGAGCTAAAAGAGATTGCATTTTTTGTTACTGGAAACAATGATGAAGAAGGTGTGGCACAGGTATTAGAACAAATAATCTTTGGTACCAATCCAATTAAAAATTAACATGAATAGAAAGTCCCTTCAGTTCTTCATCTAAAGGGACTTTTAAAGGTCTTTGGTTTTATATTAATAAAGGGTGCTTTCATGTCCAAAAAACACTTTTTCGGTCTATAACTATTTTTTAATAGTCTAAAACATTTTTTTAATGAAACACTAACGTGCTTCAATTGCACCTACAGCTTGCCTAATCATTCTACCGTCCCCCCTAAAACTTTATTATGAATGTTATTTGGATTTTCAGCCCATTCCAACATTAATTCTCTTTGTTTAACGGCTAAATCTTCAAACGGTTCACTAATATGCTCAATATTGTTAAAGCATTTTTCAAAAACACGAGTATTATTTATCTTGAGGTACCCACCAAATCCCTTGTCATCATTTAAAATCCATACTACTCTTGTAAAATGAGAAAAAAGTATAGCTCCAGTACACATCGGGCATGGTTCAAGTGTTGTATATAATGTAATAGGTAATCTGTTTTCTTTAGCATGTATGAGTTTCTTTCCTGCTGCTCTTATAGCATCGATTTCAGCATGAGCGGAGGCATCATCCTGAGTGTGTACCCTGTTTCGCCCCTTACCTAATATTTCATTGTTTCGCCCAACAATAATAGCACCTACTGGATATGTGTTCTCTTTCATTGCTTTTTTCGCTTCTTCTAAAGCCATTTCTAAAAACAAACGATCCATTTTTCTCACCAAAACAAATTCCCCCTTTTAAATCTAATTTTATCAAAAGAGAGTTATAAAAACATGATGAACAACACCTGGAATTAACAAATAACACTTATAAGCCATTTCTAATCAAACTTTATCTCAAACCTACATCTGAAGGGTCTTTCCATTCACATAATCAATGTTATCGGCAGTTATAGTAGATCATTTTTTAGTACAATTGAATTAATCAAGGTCTGTGTTAGGAGGAATGTATCCGAGGTGACGATCCATTGATACGATTTGTCCTTTATGATGAAATTCATGTGTCTCGGTATGGGTTAAAAGCCATAGTGGAGTTGTACTCCATGGTTCTTTTTGCCATTTCACTTCATTTGCTATATTTTCGAACCAACGAGCATTGAATTCATCTAAAAAACGTTGTACAATCTCATCTACTAACTCAAATCTGGCGCGAACTTTCTCGACATTTGAATGCTCAATTTCATAATCAGTAGCAAACGAAAAATCTGCTCGCCTTTGGTTAAATGCGAATGATCCAAGCCAGTATCGATAACAATCGGCTACATGAATATGGGTCTTTATAATGCTACCGCTTCCGAAATTTGGAACGGTGCTGTGCAACTTTTGCAGTGGGATTTTTTCTGAAAACGTAAATAGAATTTCCCTGGTAGAGCGAATAAAGCTGTATTGTTGCTTTAAAACATCTAACATTCAATATCACTCCTCTTTTATTTACCATAATCCCCGTTAGCAGAAGCTAAATTATATATCTTTGTTTTCCTTCTCTAATAAACGTTTTACATCATTTCTAAAGAATTTAAGTTCATTTTTTGTTTTAATCAACTCATACAGCATAAAAAGTAATACCAACACTAAATACCAACACTATTAAGATTTTCACCATAGCAATCCCATCTTCCTTTTTTAACTAAGCGAAGATATATGCTAAAATCCCAATTGTACATATAACACTACCTACAACGAAAAAGAAAAACTGTATAAGCTTGGCCAAAAATAGCCGGGGGTGTAGATTATGTAACAGCTACACTCAAAGGCGTTGAATTTGCTAAAGACGGTACATTGATAAGGAAGCAAGTTGGTCCAGGGAAGGTTACCGAGTGGGTTATGGATTTGAGTCAATATCTAGGACATAAAAAAATTAAATTTAAGCAACTTCTTTAGTCGAATTTTCTATTGCTTTGGGAGTTTTATAACCAATGCTACTGCGGTTATATCATTCTTTGATGCATTGAAATAGTGCTAGATTTGTTTGTTTAAACGTGACATATTGTGTGCGGTATACTTCTTCTTTCTTTAGAAAAGCATGAAGAAACTCAACACAAGTGTCTAATACGGACACTCCCTCCTTGAAATTTATTGTAAGAACTTCACTAAGTTGTGTTCAAAGTGGATAACCTACGTTTCTATGATTCTCCATCTTGGCAGGATAATGTTGTTGCTGGTACTTTAGATGCAGGATTATGATTTGCAATCGATGGGAAGGTTATGGTGAATGGATTTTATCAGTACAAAGAGCATAGTAGCCAGGGCAAAACATACTATGTAACAGCAAACGAAGCCTATGGACATGTGAAGTAAGAGTTACAAAAGAGCATCCACTTAAAGGATGCTCTTTTGTATAATATATTTATAGAAGAAATATAAAAAAGTGCTAACAAGTTTGCAAATGAACTTGCTAACACTTATACAAAATAAATATAAAATATCGCTGATATGTTACTGGATATATAGTCATTATAAAAATAGACAATACAAACTAACTTTGCTTAGAATACTCATCGTAGTACAATTTATATTATATGGATTAACGCCGCGGAGGTAATAAAATGCGACAATTTGCAAAACCAACAGTTGTTGTAAGTAAATGCCTAGAATTTGATGCTTGTCGTTATAATGGGGAAAGGATTTCTGATATTACAATTCGAAATTTACAACCGTTTGTTATATTTATTCCGGTATGTCCTGAAGTAGAAATCGGATTAGGAATTCCACGTGAGACAATTCGGATTATCGAAGATAGTGGCATTCACAAGCTTGTACAGCCTTCGACAAGAGAAGATGTTACAGAGAGGATGAAACGGTTTTCTGATCAATTTTTAAGTACTTTACTGGATGTTGATGGTTTTATTTTAAAAAATCGTTCTCCAAGTTGCGGAACTAGAGATGTGAAAATTTATACAGGATATGACAAATCACCAGTAAAAGAGAAGGGGGCTGGTTTGTTTGGTGGCGCTGTATTAAAAAAATTTTCGCATATTGCAGTAGAAGAAGAAGGTAGATTGTCGAATTTTATTATTCGTGAACATTTCTTTACGAGACTGTTTACAATCGCTCACTTTAAAAGAATTAAACATAATAAAAATTTGAAAGAGCTAGTATCTTTTCAATCAGATCACAAATACTTATTTATGGCATATAATCAGGTGAAACAAAAAGAATTAGGCCGTATTATTGCAAATCATGCAAAGGATAATATTGAAAATCTCTTTGAGAATTACGAAAAAACCTTGTATGAATTATTGAAGCGAACACCTCGCTATACATCGAATATAAACGTATGTCAGCATATTTTTGGATACTTTAAAGATAAGCTAAACAAGCAAGAAAAAGAGTATTTTTTAACGCTACTTCAAAAATATGCAGATAAGAAAATACCTCTTAGCAATTTACTTGTAGTTTTAAAGTCGTGGGTCTTACGTTTTGAAGACCACTATTTATTTCGGCAAACCTATTTTGAACCATATCCTGAAGCATTAGTAGAAATCTCAGATTCCGGAAAAGGAAGAGATTATTAAAGAAAAAACCACATAATTCGACACTGTTATTCCTATGTTGTTGTAGAACAATGTAGGAATTTTTTTGTGCATGAGTACAGAATCTGTTTTAAAATTAAGTTATGACAGAATTATAACAATTATCTAACTACTAATCTTGTCTTTAAGAAGCAATGTTTGTAGTACAGACTCGCACGCTGTCGAAACTCAATATTCGATAAGGGGTGTGTAGCGGAATGGAATTTACTCTAACTCGCGAAAAACAAATGATTAAAGAAATGGTACGTGACTTTGCTGAAAAGGAAATTGCACCAAAAGCTGTGTATTATGACAAAACAGCTGAATTTCCATACGAAACGTTTCAAAAAATGGGCGAACTAGGATTATTAGGAATCCCATTCCCAGAAGAGTATGGAGGTTCTGGCGGCGACACTCTATCGTACGCGCTAGCTGTTGAAGAAATTGGCCGTGCTTGTGGCGGTACAGGCTTAAGTTATGCTGCAACAATTTCATTAGGTGCTTCACCAATTTATTACTTTGGTACAGAAGAACAAAAGCAAAAGTATTTAGTTCCAATGGCATCAGGAAAAACACTAGGTGCTTTTGGTTTAACAGAGCCGAACGCTGGATCAGATGCAGGTGGCACACAAACAAAAGCATTTTTAGATGGTGATGAATATGTGATTAGCGGTGAGAAGTGTTGGATTACGAATGCAGAGTATGCAAATACAACCATTGTAACCGCTATCAATGGTGTCGAAGAAAATGGAAAAAAACGTATTTCTGCATTTATTGTGCCGACAACAAGTGAGGGATTAACGATTTCAAGTCCATACGATAAGATGGGTGTTCGTGCCTCTAATACTTGCGAAATCGTACTTGATGGTGTTCGTGTACCGAAAGAGAATATTCTTGGTGATGTAAATAAAGGATTTAAACAATTCTTATATACACTTGATGGAGGGCGTATTTCAATTGCAGCATTAGCTGTAGGAATTGCACAGTCTGCTTTTGAGCGTGCAATTCAATATGCAAAAGAGCGTCAGCAATTTGGAAAAACGATTTCTAATTTCCAAGCGATTCAATTTAAACTGGCTGATATGGCTACTGAAGTGGAATTGGCGCGTAATTTAGTACATAAAGCAGCTTGGTTAAAAGATCATGATAAACCTTTCGGTAAAGAAGCAGCTATGGCAAAGTTATTTGCATCTGAAGCAGCAAGTCGTATTGCGAATCAAGCAGTGCAAATTCACGGTGGATATGGTTATATGCGTGAATATGAAGTAGAGCGTCACATTCGTGATGCAAAACTTTTAGAAATTGGTGAAGGAACTTCTGAAATTCAACGTCTCGTAATTGCAAGACATTTAGGGTGTAGATAAAAGGAGGATTCACTATGTTTCAAAAGATATTAATTGCTAATCGTGGCGAAATTGCAGTTCGAATTATAAAAACATGTCAAAAACTTGGAATTCGTACAGTTGCTATTTACTCAGAAGCAGATGAAAATGCACTTCATGTAAAACTAGCAAATGAGGCTTATTTGGTTGGTGGCCCACGTGTCCAAGAGAGCTATTTAAATCTCGAAAAGATTATAGAAATTGCTAAGAAAACAAATACTGAAGCGATTCATCCAGGATATGGATTGTTATCAGAAAATCCTTCCTTCGCGGTTCGCTGTAAAGAAGAAGGGATTGTATTTATTGGTCCTTCTGAGGAAATCATTGCTAAGATGGGAAGTAAAATCGAGTCACGTCTGGCAATGCAAGAAGCAAATGTTCCAGTTGTACCAGGAATCACAACGAATATTGAGACTGCTGAAGAAGCGATTGAAATTGCAAAACAAATTGGTTATCCATTAATGCTGAAGGCATCCGCGGGCGGCGGGGGCATTGGAATGCAGTTGATGGAAACTGAGCAAACGCTCACCAAAGCATTCGAGAGCAATAAAACGCGTGCACAAAACTTTTTTGGTAATGGTGAGATGTACTTAGAGCGATACATTGCAGATGCGCATCATATTGAAATTCAACTTTTAGCTGATACACATGGCAATACAGTTTATTTATGGGAACGTGAATGCTCTGTACAACGCCGGAATCAAAAAGTAATTGAAGAAGCACCGTCTCCATTTTTAGATGAAGAAACACGTAAAGCGATGGGGGAAGTTGCTGTACAAGCAGCAAAAGCTCTTGGCTATACAAATGCCGGTACGGTTGAATTTCTTGTGGATGATAAGAAAAACTTCTATTTCTTAGAGATGAATACAAGATTACAAGTGGAGCATCCTGTTACTGAAGAAATTACTGGTCTAGATCTTGTTGAACAACAATTACTCATTGCGTCTGGTGAAAAGCTTTCCTTTACGCAGGAGGATATAAATCGTAGTGGTCATGCCATTGAAGCACGTATTTATGCAGAAGATCCAAAAACATTTTTCCCATCTCCTGGGGAAATTATAGGACTAACTCTACCAACCGCAGTACGTATCGATCACTTTTTGGAGAATAAGGTGACAATTACACCGTTTTACGATCCGATGATTGCAAAAGTAATTGCGCATGGTGAAACGCGCGAAGAAGCTATTGAGAAATTACAGGATGCTCTTCAAAATCTGAAAGTAGAAGGTATTAAAACAAATACACCAATGCTTCTGCAAGTATTAGAAGATGAAGTGTTCCAAAGTGGTATTTATACAACAGGCTTTGTAACAAAACAACTTGTAAAAAAATAAGGTTTATGAATATTAAAGGGGGTAAAAATGATGACAAAAGTATATGCATCGATGGCAGGTAATGTTTGGAAAATTGTTGTGGGAATAGGGGATACAGTAGAAGAAGAACAGGATGTCGTCATTTTGGAATCTATGAAAATGGAAATTCCAATCGTTTCAGAAGAAGCTGGGACAGTTATGAAAATAAATGTACAAGAGGGCGATTTTGTTAATGAAGGAGATGTATTGGTAGAGATTGAATAGGGAGAAGAAGGGGTGAAATGTATTGAAGCTACCTACTTTTGCTGTCATTAAAGAAGTGGGACCACGTGATGGTTTGCAAAATGAAAAGAAAATTGTTGGCACAAAAGATAAAGTGAAATGGATTCAATTACTTTCAGAAGCTGGATTATCATATATTGAAGTTTCCTCTTTTGTTCACCCGAAATGGGTTCCTGCTTTAGCTGATGCGAGTGATGTATTTGCAGAGTTAAAGCGGAATTCAGATATTACATATGCTGCGCTTGTTCCAAATCAAAATGGTTTGGAACGAGCTCTTTTGCAAAATGTAGATGAGGTGAATGTTTTTTTATCAGCAAGTGAGTCACATAATAAAAATAACATCAATAAGTCCATTAAAGAAGCGTTATCTGTCGTGCGAGATATTACAAAGCAAGCAGGGTTTGCAGGTAAAAGAGTAAGAGGTTATGTTTCTACTGTATTTGGTTGTCCTTATGAAGGGGATGTGAGCATTGATGCTGTAGACGAATTATGTAATCAACTCTTCTCATATGGCATTTATGAAGTCTCATTGGGAGATACCATTGGTGTAGCAAATCCATTGCAAGTAGAGCGTGTATTAGAGCATTTACTTAAAAAATATGATTCTTCTCAATTCGCGATGCATTTTCATAATACGTACGGAATGGCGCTTGCAAACGTCGTTCAGTCATTGGAATACGGTGTTACGACTTTTGATAGTTCCTGTGGTGGACTTGGTGGTTGTCCTTATGCACCAGGAGCATCAGGTAATGTCGCGACTGATGATTTAGTACATATGCTCCACAAAATGGGCGTACAAACAAATATAAATGAAGAAAAGTTATTAAAGGCTAGTCAATTTATTCAAAGTAAGCTAAATATTCAATTGCCAAGTCATGTGTATAAAGCATTGCAACATAAAACAATAAGTAGGTGATAAAATGCTACAATTACAAAACATTTCAGTAGATTATGTAACACCGCATATCGTAAAAATAACATTAAATCGCGAACGGCAAGCAAACTCATTATCTTTTGCACTATTAGAAGAGTTGCAATCTACATTAAATCATATTAATGAAGAAGCTGATGTTCGCGTTATCATTTTAACAGGCTATGGTGAAAAAGTATTTTGTGCCGGAGCTGATTTAAAAGAACGTGCCAATATGAATGAGGAGCAAGTACGTCATGCAGTTGGGATGATTCGTTCTACAATGGATATGGTTGAGCAATTATCACAACCTGTTATTGCTGCAATAAATGGAATTGCACTTGGTGGTGGTACCGAGTTAAGTTTAGCGTGTGATTTTAGAATTGCGGCAGAAACAGCAAGCCTTGGACTCACTGAAACATCTCTAGCTATCATCCCAGGAGCTGGTGGGACGCAGCGTCTCCCAAGACTAATTGGTGTTGGCAGGGCAAAAGAATTAATTTATACAGCAAGACGTATTTCGGCGCATGAGGCGAAGGAATATGGAATGGTAGAGTTTGTGGTACCAGCTAACTTACTAGAAGAAAAAGCAATTGAAATTGCAAGAAGCATTGCGAGTAATGGACCAATTGCCATTCGATTAGCAAAAGAAGCAATCTCAAATGGGATACAAGTAGATTTGCATACCGGATTACAAATGGAAAAGCAGGCGTATGAAGGTGTAATCCATACGAAAGATCGATTAGAAGGACTACAAGCATTTCAGGAGAAACGTAAACCAGTGTATAAGGGGGAGTAAAAGTGCTAGAACAAAAACAACAATCGAATTCATTTCAAGAACGTGTTGAAACAATTAAACAAGGTGGGGCACCAAAATATCATGAACAAAATAAAGCAAAAGGAAAAATCTTTGTTCGAGATCGCTTAGCTCTTCTATTTGATAATGGTGAATATGTAGAAGATGCATTATTTGCTAATTGTGAGCAAACAGGCTTACCGGCAGATGGTGTTGTAACTGCTACTGGTAAAATACATGGTCGTACTGTATGTGTCATGGCAAATGATTCAACAGTTAAAGCAGGGTCTTGGGGTTCTCGAACTGTTGAAAAAATCTTACGCATTCAAGAAACAGCTGAAAAGTTACGTGTACCACTTTTTTATCTTGTTGATTCTGCAGGTGCCCGTATTACTGACCAAGTTGAAATGTTCCCAGGGCGCCGCGGTGCGGGACGCATTTTTTATAACCAGGTGAAGCTATCAGGTAAGGTACCACAAATTTGTTTATTGTTTGGTCCTTCTGCAGCTGGAGGTGCTTATATTCCTGCTTTTTGTGACGTTGTCATGATGGTTGAAGGAAATGCTTCTATGTATTTAGGTTCTCCGCGTATGGCTGAAATGGTTATTGGTGAAAAAGTAACACTAGAGGAGATGGGCGGCGCTCGTATGCATTGCTCGGTATCAGGATGCGGAGATGTATTATGTAAGACAGAAGAAGAAGCGATTGCTCAGGCAAGACAATATATTTCATATTTTCCAAGTAACTATCAAGAAAATGCTCCTATGACTAAGCCTCAAGAACCAAAACAGTTCGAAAAAACGTTAGAACAAATCATCCCAGAAAATCAAAATGCTCCTTTTAATATGAAAGATCTTATTAATCGTATTATCGATGAAGGTTCTTTCTTTGAAGTGAAAAAATTATTTGCACAAGAACTTATTACAGGATTAGGACGAATCGATGGGAAGCCTATTGGTATTGTTGCAAATCAACCGCGTATGAAAGGCGGTGTATTATTCCACGATTCTGCTGATAAAGCAGCGAAGTTTATTAATTTATGTGACGCATATCATATTCCATTATTATTCCTTGCGGATGTACCTGGATTTATGATTGGAACGAAAGTTGAGAGAGCTGGTATTATTCGTCACGGTGCGAAAATGATTTCTGCTATGAGTGAAGCGACAGTACCGAAAATTTCAATCGTTGTTCGTAAAGCATATGGTGCTGGTCTATATGCAATGGCAGGCCCAGCTTTCGAACCAGATTGTTGTTTAGCGTTGCCAACGGCTTCCATTGCTGTAATGGGACCAGAAGCTGCTGTTAATGCCGTATATGCGAATAAAATCGCAGCGTTACCAGAAGAAGAGCGTGCAAGCTTCATTGCAGAAAAACGTGAAGAGTATAAAAAAGATATTGATATTTATCGCCTAGCATCAGAAATGGTGATTGATGGTATTGTTCATCCGAATGATTTACGTGAAGAACTAAAGAAGCGCTTCGAAATGTACATGAGTAAATATCAAGTGTTTACAGATCGAAAACATCCAGTTTATCCAGTATAAAAGCCCTATTAAGGGCTTTCTTGTTCGAAAAATGAGGAGGGGAAAACATTGAAACAAGCCGTTTGGTTTCCAACAGAAGAATATAAAGATAAAACACGTCTATATGGGTGGATGAAATCGCTTGGCTATGAAGATTATGAAGCATTTTATAACAAGTCAATTGAAGAAACTGGATGGTTTTGGGGAGAAGCGGAACGTGCAGTTGGCTATCAATGGATGGAGCCGTATACAGAAGTATTAGATTTAGAAAACGGTACACCATTCGCTCAGTGGTACACTGGGGGAACGTGTAATGTAGTAGAATCTGCTTTATCTCGTTGGCTTGCAGATGAAGAAACAAAACAACAACCTGCCCTCATGTACGAAGGGGAAAACGGAACAACAAAATCATTTACATATGAAGAACTTGATAGCTGGGTGAGCCGAGTTGCCAATGGATTGAAGCATTCCGGAATTGAAAAAGGTGATCGTGTAACGATTTACATGCCGATGATTCCAGAGACAGTTGTTGCTATGCTGGCAGTAATGAAAATAGGTGCGATTATTTCCCCGATTTTTTCTGGATTTGCAGCTGATGCAGTCATGACGCGTGTACAGGCAGCAGGATCCAAAATGATTATTACAGCGGATGGATTCTCGCGCCGTGGTAAAATCGTTTCATTAAAAGATGAGATAGATAAAGCGTGCGAACATTGTGCATCTGTTGAGAAGGTTGTAATTGTACGTCATGCTGGAAATGATTTTACACCTCATAACTATGACCTATCATGGAGTATTCTCGAAAAGGAAAAACCATTTATACACGCTGAAGAAATGAAAAGTGATGACCCGCTTATGCTCATTTATACATCAGGGACGACTGGGAAACCAAAAGGAACTGTACACACGCACGCTGGATTTCCTCTGAAGTCTGCATTTGATGCAGGATTTGGTATGAATATTAAGCAAGGTGACCGTGTATTATGGGTAACTGATATGGGCTGGATGATGGGACCGTTTTTATTATTCGGCTCTCTTATTAATGGGGCAACAATGGTAATGTATGAAGGTGTTCCAGACTATCCGGAAGCAGATCGATTATGGGAAACGGTTGATCGATATCAAATTACTCACCTTGGAATTTCACCAACATTAATTCGAGCACTGATGGCAAAAGGTGATGAATATGTAAAGAAACATTCTCTAGAAAGTTTAGAGGTATTTGCATCAACAGGTGAACCTTGGAATCCAGACCCTTGGATGTGGCTCTTTGAAACAGTTGGAAAAGGAAAGGTACCAATTTGTAACTATTCAGGTGGAACTGAAATTTCCGGTGGGATTTTTGGAAATGTTTTAATTAAACCAATTGCACCTATTAGTTTCAATGCATCTTTACCTGGAATGGCAGCAGTTGTATTAGATGAACAAGGTACTCCAATCCGTGATGAAGTTGGAGAATTATGTATAGAAAAACCGTGGGTTGGAATGACGAAAAGCTTCTGGGAAGACGACGAACGTTATGTTAACACGTATTGGTCGCGCTTTGAAAACAAATGGGTGCACGGTGATTGGGTCATTTATGATGGAGAACAGTATATTATTACCGGACGTTCTGATGATACATTAAATATTGCCGGGAAGCGTATTGGGCCAGCTGAATATGAATCAATTCTTGTAAAGCATCCTGGTGTAATAGAAGCCGCGGCGATCGGCGTACCAGATGAAGTAAAAGGGGAAGTCTGCCATTGCTTTATTGTTTTACAAGAAGGAATAAAATTTACATCTGAACTAAAAAAAGAATTATTGAATTTAGTAAACTCTCATATCGGAAAGGCGTTATGTCCAAAAGATATTCATGTTGTAGAAGACTTGCCGAAAACACGTAATTCTAAAGTAATGAGACGTGTGATTAAAGCAGCATACTTAGGGAGAGAATTGGGAGATTTATCTTCACTTGTAAATCCGGAAGTTGTCTCTTATATTCAGGGATTACAATCTAGTCAAATATAAAACAAGCCATGAGCCCCTTATAAAA
>NZ_JBFTMC010000079.1:0-20842 GCF_056396765.1 Bacillus sp. 05T22 | reverse complement strand
CATTAAGAGCACTTGCTATTTGAGATTTACTATACACCATAGATTCTGTATACTGCATTCTTGCAGGTAACGTATGTGTTTTTGAATACTTTTCATTCCAAGTAGATACTAAATCATCTACTGCCCCGGACACATTACTATATGTAGGATTTTGGACAGTAACTGTATTTTCTTTTCTCATGCCAGGTAAATCTATACTAATATTCAAAGGTTTTCTTTTAGCCACTAATAAACTAGGTTGATTATCCGCAAAAGATTTATTTGCAAGTTGTACTGCTCCTGGATAAGTACGATTAGCCACAGAATCAATAATCGAAATATCCACTGGTGAAGTTGTAAGTGATTTTTTCTCACGTTCAACTACTACAAATTTACCATTTGAATTTRTACTKTCTTTCGGAACAAAACTCTCTACTTTATCACCATTTACTGCTAAAATATCTCTACTATCATACTTTAAATTTGCTATGCCAGTATTAATGCCACTAGCATTTTTTGTTGTATCAGCTGAATTACCTGTTTGTGTTTCCGCGAAGGAAATAGATGAATAATTAATAGTGCATAAACTAACTAATAAACATGTAAGGAATTTTATTCCTTTATTATTTTTCGTAATTTTCAAGAAAATCAACTTCTTCCTTTTTTTTCGTATTAAGGTATGATAATTTTTTGTAAATAATTGCCAAATAGTGAACTTACATAAATGCTTTTAAAAGTTCTTGAACGAATGGAAGTGCTCCACCTACAAATTTTAAAATTGTCATTGCGATTGTCATATTATTTCCTCCTCTTTTGTTGTTGCTAAGATGTGATTTATCTTTATACTCTTATTATAGTAAGCGCTTACATTTTTATCAATACATTCTTATATGCAATATTACATATAAGAATGTAGCAAGCTCCCTTTGCATTGTTAATAAGAGTAGCATTAATCATATTTTTTATACCGATTATGAAAAATGAAAGTGATAATGTAAAGTTGTTATTACAACATATTTTCCACTTTCAACTTAGTTTTCATTAGAATGTTTTTCTACAAAATCAAGGATCCTAGCATTAACTTCGTTAGAGAACTCACCATTGATTGCGTGAGATGCATTTTTCCAGTTAACTATATCGATACCTTTAACATATTTTTTCCCAGTTTCAACTGCTTTTACTGAATTGTGCATTGTACTTTTTTCGGCCATTAATGCAAGCACTGGAACATTGATATTTTTTAAGTCTTCTTTACTAAATAGATCAGGCGCTGGCGTTTTAAGTTTATAGTTACGCATACCCGACTCGATTAATTTAGCAATAGGCTCATCGTCATTTGTTTCTGCTCCTCCAGAAACATAGCTTAACATCTTTTCTCTTATAAACTTAGGTACAATAGGGACGGAAGCTGGAATAGATGCTAGAATCATCTTTACGGGCATTTGCGCAAATACAAAGACTGGGTCCAATAAACTAGCCGAAGCAATATGCTCTGGATTATATCTGGCCAAATTCATTGTTGTCCAACCACCAACTGAGACACCCACGATATGCACTTTTTCTAAACCTAATCCTTCAATCACTTCATTTAACCATTCTGCTTGTTGTTTTTGGTTTTCAATCACCTTCGTTTGCACACTCATTCCAGGTTCACCAAGTAAATCTATCATGTAAACAGGCCTTTCCTCCCTTAGCCCTTCTAAATTGGGTGCCCACATTGGAGTAGATGCACCACGTCCAGGGAGTAAGAGTATTGGTTCCTTATGTTTATTTTCCTCTTTAGTAAAGTAATAAGCACGAACTGTGCCATATTTAGTTTTTATATCTTTCGTATCGTTAGGCTTTGGAAGAAGTGCCATTGATTCATCGTAAGCAATTTGAAAGTCTTCCTTTCCTTTTTCAGATGTAAAGTGACCAATCTTATTATCATCTCTCTTCATTTTAATTCCTCCTTTCGACAAAAATATTGATGAGTTTTATCAATATAATCATGGCAATAATCCATTAAAAATTTATCTTATTCTGGCCAAAACTCACTTTGGTTTAACAATTTAGAAACGGTAATATGATTGCTCGAAAAGCAGGAACAGGGCGTGTCAAAGCCGAAGAAATTGACACTGTGATAGGTGAATATATTCACCCATCTGCTTTGTTATGCACAGATACAGCCACTAACTACAAGAAATTCGCAAAACTTAAAGGATTACTACACGAGACTGTAAATGAACGACAAAAACAACAGCCTTTTAGAAAACAACCTTTAGAAAAAAGAAACAACCTCTACTATAATTGACGTTGTATGAGCTTAGCTTGATAGCGATGGGGTAGCGTCACACATCCATCAACTTAAGAAATTCTCTGTTCCCCAAAACGAAAAAAATAAGATGAACCCTTATAAGGGCATGCCCATCAACCTAAGATAAGTATACTTACCCAAAACAAGTAAAAAGAAAAATTTATGCAGCTAGGATCTTAATAACATCTTTCATACTGAAAGATGTTCAGGCTGTGGAGAAAGTCTTCTCCACAGCCTATTTTTGTGTCTGAGCCTCTTTTTATCTGTCAACACTGATAAAAAAGAGGAAAAGGAGAGATTTCTGATGATGGATGCATTAAAAAATCATCGCGATGAACGCGTATCAGTTTCTGTAGAAGAGTTAGTTCCACACGATCATTTTCTTCGTGCAATTGAAGCCACTATTAATTTTGATTTTATTGAGGAGAAGTTACGTCCCTATTACTGTGAAAAYAATGGYCGTCCCTCTATTCATCCTATCGTTTTATTTAAAATGATGTTTATTGGTTATTTTTACGGTATTCGATCGGAACGTCAATTAGAAAAAGAAATTAAAACAAATATTGCGTACCGCTGGTTTTTAGGGTTTTCTTTATCAGATTCCGTTCCAGATCACTCCACAATTAGCTGGAATCGTCGCACTCGTTTTTTTCATACAAACATTTTTGAAGAAATCTTCGATGAAATCGTACGTCAAGCGATGGAACATCGTATGGTGGGAGGACGTGCATTAATGACAGATTCCACTCACGTAAAGGCGAACGCAAATAAAAATAAATTTGTGCACCAGAACCGGATTACGTGTAAGTGATTTACTTAAAATGGAAACGACTGAGGTTTTAAAACTGAAGCGAAAAAAACGGAAAGAATTTAAAGTTAAAGAAGGAAAAACAAAAAAGGAGCGTATCATAAATATTACATCTATTTTTGAGGAAGTATTTCCATACGCTGAAGATCTAAAAAGTACCTGGTTATTTCCTTCTCGAAAAGGTGATAAACCCATTAGTAAAATTCAAGCCTATCGACAATTACAAAAAGCCGGAAATTTTGCCAAAGTAGAATCTATTGGTACTCATACTATGCGTAAAACATTTGGATATTGGTTTTACAAGAAAACAAAGGATATTGCTATGCTACAAGAAATACTAAATCATAGCACACTACAAATTACATTGAGATATATCGGAATTAATAAGGAAGAAAAAGATAATGTACTTGATATATTCCGCATCTAATTTAAATTAGATGCTTTTTTATTTTGTTGAAAATATATGAGGTACTGTCAACAAACGTTAAAATGTTGATGGTACCTCATATAGGGCGGATTAGCATTTTTCTTAGTCCCCTTTATAGGGTGTTTTTTTATAAACTGGACTTTAATTTAAGACTCTTTTTCATACCTCTTTCGGACGGGAACACCAATTGACCATTTGTAATCAATAAAAAACGCTCCATTTGTGGAATTAGTACATGTATGATTTTTATACCATTGGAAAACTCTTTGACTGGAGAATAATAGATAGAAAAATGTTGTTGGTGTAATCGTTCTTGCAGTTCTTCGATGTAAAGTATTAAATTACGTTCTGAAAATCTCGGTAAATCCTCAAACGAAACATAAGTGGCTGGAAATTGATTAAATACGGAACACATATTCATTTCTGCACAAGCATAGTGACGAGGATACGGCTGTAAATGATTCAAAAAATGCTCTCGATGTGCTAGCTCATCACCAATATTTGCAGAAGCGATATGATTCACCTGAATCAGTTCTGTAATACTTCGCAAGATAGCATATTCAGGGTATAAAGATGTACCGAGCCCAAATATACCAGTATGCTTTTTATTTTTTGTAACAGCTAATATAGTTGGAATTGCAACTTCCGTTGTAATATCCAATAGTATAATTTCCTCTTGTAATTCCTCTTCTGCGTGTACAATCGTTTCTTTTAGGGATGGTGGAAGCGTATTTGGATGAATTATCTTTAATGTATGATCTGGCATATCATAATAGAAATGCTGAAGTAGGAATAAAGAAAAGGCATCCCTTTCAATGACTTCATTCGTTGCATGAATAATTGCTTCATGTAAAGTGGAACCAATGGCTGTGCCACTATTAGAACTGTATCGTTGTACTTTCTGATACTGATAAGTATCCGTTTCAATTGGATGTTGCATATAATGTGGATTAGCAATAAAAAATGGATACCATACATGTTCTTGTGTATCATTCAAAGCATAGTATTTTTTACAAAGTAATTGTTGATCTGGTTCTTCTACTATCAATTGCATAACACGCTCTCCGTCAAATATTGGGTTCTTCGCAATATGATGAGAAGAGAAAAAATCACACTCTTTCATTGATATGTTCTCCAGAGTATAATGCTCTAAGGCCTCAAACAATGCGCCTAATTCATTGTACTTCCCTTTTCCTACGCCGAATGATTCAATCTGTTGATTTAAATTAAATAATTCCACGTATGTGGTTTGTATTTTATCTCCAAAAGCTTTTTTTTTCACTGAAAAATTTAATTCTTTGAACGTATCCATAATACGTTGATGCGCAATTTCTTCTAAGGTTTCTCTTTCCCAAGAATATAGCATTCTAATAACCCCCAGTTAAATATAAAGTAAATGAATACAAACTTTCATGGATTTATGTATAGATAAAGAGGACATCATAAGATTGTCCTCTTTATCTTCTTTATTTTTTTTCTTGTAGTTTCTGTAATTCTTTTGTTTCAGACACTGTTAATTTAGGTTCATGCTTTTCACTTGTTACTATAATCCAACGTCCCATAATGAACTCCTCCTTCATTATATAATCATGTGGTACATCCAAATTATAGAGGGGAAATATTGGAAAAACAACCTATTATTATGAAAATTCAAATTTCTCAACAAATTCTATTTCTATAATTACACTTTTGAGTGTAATTATAATTTTTATGTATTTAGTGATAAGGAGAACTCTCAATATGTCCATATAAGTATACCTTTATAAACGATAATGCATTTTCCTTATTTTTGAATGAGTATTAGCAAGTGAATTTTTAGTATAAGGTAGTGAAGTAGGTATCAGCACTCGAAGGGGTTCTTTTATTTTCTCAATAACCGATATAGATAAATATGGTAAAATGGTAAGTGGATGGGAGTCCAATACATATTATTAAGATTAAGATGGTTCAAGTCGGAGAAAGGCACCTTAGGGTGTCTTTTCTTTTTTCAAAAGGACCTGCTCATATATCCTCTAAAAACATAAGGTAATGTAAACCGTTAAAACACATGAATGACTCAATGTTTTCCCCTCCTATTGAAAGGAGGAACTATTATGGGCTTTGGTGGTAGTTGTGGTGGCTTTGGCGGCGGATTCGCTTTACTAATTGTACTGTTCATCCTGCTAATTATCATTGGTTGCAGCTGTTGGGGCGGAGGATTCGGCGGAGGTTGCTAAAAACAATTAGAAAAGGCACTCATATGGGTGTCTTTTCTTTATTTCTTAAAGGACCTGCTCATATATCCTCTAAAAACATAAGGTAATGTAAACCGTTAGAACACATGAATGACTCAATGTTTTCCCCTCCTATTGAAAGGAGGAACTATTATGGGCTTTGGTGGTAGTTGTGGCTTTGGCGGCGGATTCGCCCTAATCATTGTGCTCTTTATATTATTAATCATAGTTGGAGCTGCTTGCTTCTGCTAAAAAACAATCAGAAAAGACACTCTTATAAGTGTCTTTTCTTTATGGGGTCTCGCCACACATCCATTAACCTAAGATTTTAAAGTACCTCCTCCTGTTGGTTTGAATTGAACTACCCCCACCTACCTCTAACAATTGGGGTGCACTTCACTTCGTTTAGAGGAGGGGGTCTTCTCGGTTAAAATGATAAATTAATGCTGGGCTAAAACTCCTTTATAACTATCCATATCAATAATCTTTCAGCTTTATCCCGTTAGCAGCTTTCGCTATCATTTTCGAAATCATCTTAAATTGTACAACCATAATGGTTGGTATACGCAACATTAAATTGCGAAGAAAGATTTTGAAGTTTGATTTTTCAATCATACTCCCGGCAGCTATTAGTCCTATTTTTTGATTTTTCTCAACAAACTTTCTCATTTTTTGTTCGTAGGCAACAAATGCACGGGCGAAATCGCCATCTGCAGCTTTGAGTTCACCAGCTAATACAAAAGCCCCGACAAGCGCCAGGCTAGATCCTTGACCCGATAGAGGTGATGGGCCATACGCCGCATCGCCTACCAATGTAATCCGCCCCTTTGACCATGTCGGCATGTGAATCTGGCATATCTCGTCAAAATAAAAGTCTGTCGCATCTCTCATGGTTTTGAGTAGATGCGAGGTTTCCCAACCTGTATGGCCTAAGAAGGCATTTTCTACAAATTTCTTTTGAGATTCTATATCATAGCGGTCGTACTTCAATGCCTCTGATTGGAACAAGAACATACCCCTTGCTTCGGTATTGTCACGAGCGCTATACATACCTACTGTTTTGCCTGGTATCGTATAAAGCAGCTGGCGGTGGTCGAGGTTGAGGTAATTCTCGAGGGTGAAAATCGAGATATAACAGCCAAGCGTACGTTTAAACTGTGCTTCGTCGCCAAAAGTTAAGGTGCGCACATTAGAATGGAGCCCGTCCGCACCGATGACCAGGTCAAATGTCTGTGGCTTGCCATGAATAAATTGAACTTCTGCACCAGCTTCAGTCTCATGTATAGCGGTAATCGAATCGCCCCAAATGTATTCAACCGTATCCTTGGTTAAATCGTACAAAATGTTACTAAGATCGTCACGCATGATTTCGATGTCCAGCCCCTGCTGGTTCCCCATACTCGCTTCGCTTATTTGACCTTCAAACTTGCCTTTGCTGTTCACAAAGTAAACACCAGTCATGTTCGTGTCAGCTGCACGAACTTGATCAAGTATACCCATCCCCTTAAGCACCGTAACGGCTGCACCACGGATATCAACCCCGTAACCACCCGTGCGCAATGCTGGTGCACGTTCTATTACAGTCACGTCGAATCCGTGGCGGTGAAGCCAGTAAGCGAGTGCCGTGCCGGCAATGCTCGCACCAGAAATAAGGACGCTCATCGTTTGTATCATAATTGCTTATTCACTCCCATCCTAATTAAAGTCTTAACATATCCACAGTATATTCACGACCTATTCTACTTATTTACCACAACAAAATAATAGGAATTTAATTATTCAACAAAATGGCCCAATTCAAAAAGATACGTCTTTTTATATGCATGCCTCGATTTTGATTAAAGATTAATTTCAGTAGCTTTCAAAAATATTTAATATAAAAATCGTGTCTCAACTTTCCGCTCAGCTGAGCATATATTCTCGTGATTTCACTCTTCTCATGACCAAGTAAGCTTTGTATTACTTCAAGTGGCGCACCGTTGTTAATCATATGTGTAGCATAGCTGTGACGTAATTGATGAGGATGATGTCACCGAAATAACGTAATAAGAGATTATATTGAAAACAATATATTTTTAAAGTCAAAGGTGAATATCCCTCAATTTTTTTATCTAATTGATACTGTTCCCAGGCCTCAGATAATAACATTATTCTTCACGCTCCCATTCTATAAATCAATTAATCTAGATTCTATTATGTTCAAGGAGAGTCTCTTTTATACGCTAGTTATTCAACAATCGTAGAAAACAAAAAAATTACTTAACCATGAGAACACTTGAAATACAAGAAAAAGACGCTTTCTCTATAAAAGAATAGCGCCCGATAGTTGAACAACGACTACTTAATTATTTATTGTTTTTGGTTTGAGAAATAAGTGAAATATTATTCAGAATCAAGTGATGAAAAAGGACAAGTCCTAATTGGACCAATATTGAATCAAGTTGATAATTAAAAAAGAAGAGGTGATACTAACAGTATGCTTTCTCTAATAAATAAATCAATCTTTCTTTTACTGACTCCCATTCATCATTAATAATACTGTAAAATATATTGTCTTGAATGGTTCCGTCTGCCTTTACTCTATGTTTACGAAAAGTTCCCTCTTTTGTTGCTCCTATTCGTTCAACAGCTTTTTGAGAACGTATGTTTTCTCCACTAACTGAAAATTGGACACGATTTACTTTTAATTCTTCAAAACAATACTTAAGTAATAAGAATTTACATTCTGTGTTTACTTTTGTTCTCCAAACTTTTGGTGAAAGCCAAGTCCAACCTATTTCCACATTACGATTTACTTTATCAATACCACAAATTTGAGTTGTCCCTAATACTTGACCTTTCAGTTTATCCTTAACAATAAAAGGTATATGTTTCCCATCTTTTTTATTATTAACAGCTATCATTAATATTTGCTCTATATCCTCCACTGTGGTAACTTTTCGCCAGGAATATTTCCATACTTCAGGGCTTTTTAAAGCTTCAAATAATTGTTCCTTATGCTTCACCTCGAGAGGAATAAGCGAAATTGAATTTCCTTCTAGAGATATATCTGTTTCAATAATCATAGTATTACTGTCTCCTTTTTAAACAGAATATTCTTTAGTTCATTTGAGTTAGGACAGCACCACAACACATTCCTTCACAGCCTTTGCAAGGCAAGTTTCATTCCATCACCTCCAATAATTTAATGATTTTTACTAGCGTTCAAACTTGCGGGAACAACAAAAAAGCCTTTAGAACGGCTTAAAGATAGCTCTTTAAGCGACTGTCTAAAGACTCGAATCTGTATGTCTTATATGATTACAAATGAGAAAATTCAAATAGTTCGTACTATAAGTGTACCATTTGATGAAGTCTATAGCAATATTTTAAATTTGCCACTATCCAATTTTCTTTTAAAATGATCCTCCTGTTACTTTAAAATAAAGTTTGATCAAATCGATACTAATAACCTTGATAAACGATCTTAGAAAAGAGCGTTTTTTAAAAAAAGATTGATCAAAACACGCTCTTAATATTTTTAGTTGGTTCATTCTTTTATAAAAAAGTTTGGTCATTTCCTATCTATGTTGCTCAACAATCGCGCCCGATAATTGAAGATGTAGCTTTTGAATAAAGTTTGATTAGAAATGTTTTGAAAATCCTTATTTAGTGAGAACCAAAAAGAATTTATTTTGAAAAAAGTTTGATCAAAAACAGAATAATCATTGTAAATTAGTGTACAAATTTTATAAAAAAGTTCGATCAAAAGTTTTCATGAAACTTGCTACAACAATGTTTTCTTTAAAAATCCCCCTCTAAAACGGTTAAACTTTTTTCAAATCATCGCAACTTTTTTATAAACGGTGCAACTTTCTTCAAAACGGTACAACTTTCTTTTAAATCTACAGAAGATCATTCACGTGATTTTATAATTCAAACCTTTTTGACACTATTTCAGCTACTTCTGCAGCATTCAAATTTGTATTATTAATTTTTATGTAGTTCTCATTTTTAATTTCACCTTTATGGGAGTTCAATCTGTATTTTTCCATTGATTCTCTTAGTTCATTCTCCGACCAAGCAACGTTTCTTTTGGTAGGTTTATGCTCAAGTCGATGCGGACTTTTATTTCTTTCCAGCCTCTCGTCCATATCGGCTTCTAATTCCACAAAATAAATAGTGGCACCCTGGGATTCAAAGATTTCACATGTCTGGTCTACGAAGTCCCAATCCTCTTGTTGATCAAAAGCCCACACATATGTAAAAATCAAACCTTCCAGTTCACTCTCAGCCACTGCCTTGAATATTTCTTTTCTAAATAAAGTTGACACCCTCCACATTTCCGGGCTAAAGCTGAATAAGGGCTCAAGTAATTCAATGGTCATATGGTTATGAAATAGTTTCAATCCAGTTACTTTAGCTAACTCTTGCCCTACTGTCATTTTACCAACTGCTTGCGGACCAAATATAAGTACAAATTTCATAGACTTCCTCCATTAATGATTTTTTATTATTATATCAGTAATTTCAAGTACCCTTTTTCACAAACTTCATACTATCTGAAAAATTTTAGGCTGTTCAGTAAATACATTCCACATTAACGTTTTTAATTTGTTTACCTGAAATAGTTATGCTGTTAAATGGCCCTTTTCATGAAGAAAGACGCTCTCCTTATTTCAGAAAAGCGCCCTATTCTGGAATAAGCTAAATACCCATGTCAGTGTAAAGTTTCCTTATTAAATTAATGTAAAGAAACTTTAGATTCAATTCTAAATGAAACTACTTGATATCAAATTTTTACGTCGATACACACTTAACACGATACCCATTAAAAACGCATTAAATAGAATTGGCATCAATCCATAGCTAATAAAAGGTAATGATATAGAAGCGATCGGTAATAAGCCTATGATCATTCCAACGTTATAAATGAACTGGACTACAAAAAGAGTCATTCCACCAACAAGAAGCAATTTACCATACCGAGCATTTATTTTATAAGATATGACCATTATCCTTGCTACAAAAAGAGAAAGAATCAAAACAAGGATTAGCGCAAACAAATACCCATAATAGTAAGTCAAACTTGCAAACACAAAATCAGTATCTGCAGCAGGGATAGACTTTACATTTCCAGATGTACCAAACCAACCTGCTGATGACATTACCTCTTTTAAACGTATATACATAAACCCTGCGCCACCTGCATCTTGCTCTGGATTTATGTACCCTAAAATTCTAGCCATCCGGTATCCTTTTACTGAGGACCAGGAATAGAATACTCTGATAATAAATAAACAAATTGGTACAATTGTAATGATCCATGCCTTTTTCTTTCCTAATTTACTCCACCAAAGCATAACGAATACCATCGTGATATAGATAAAAATTGGTGAAAGAATTGATATAGTTAAGAATAGATACAAAGAAAATAAGTACAATATCAGAAGATGCATAACTTTTAACCTACTGTTATTGAAAAAAGAAGCCCAAGCTAGAAGAAAGAACGGCACTGCCATTAAACATTCAATTGCGATGGGACCAATTTTTATTAACGGCTCTCCATTCATGGAAGCGTTTTGAAAACAGTATAGCATTAAAAGGATGAGTACTCCGATTGTGTAAAACAGCCATCCTAGTCTCTCTAATTTCCGATAATCAATCAGCATCATCCCAAGAGCCGTTGCAACACCGAGAATAACAAATATCACCTTATTTATTAGTAAATCATTCGTATGTCCAAAAGCTACAACTGGCAAAAAGCCTAGCCCCATAGCAGTCACTAATAAAATAATAATGAACCAATCGACCTTTGGCTTATGAAGTTTGTTAAGTTCTTGACCAAGTTTGATTGGACTTCCCATTTGTTCAACAGCCTTGTCTTCAGCAACTTCCTCACTTAACCCTTTCTCTATCCACATATTCTTCGCCTGTTTCAAGTGAAAATCCAGTTCAGTTTCCACAAGGTTCTTCGCTTCTTTTGATTTAATATGATTGGTAACTTCTTTTAAAAAACGCTCCCCTTTTTTATTCAAATTTGTCTCACCCCTGTACTAATCCTTTTAATATAAATCGTGCCTTTGTAGAATTTTTTTCTGCCTTTCGTAGCATCTTTCTTCCCTTATCATTTAATTGATAATATTTAGCTCCTGAATGATCCCAACTTGATTGGATAAAACGATTCTGTTCCAGACGATGTAATAAGGTGTATAAAAAACCTTCATTTCCTTCGAATTTTTGAATCCCTCTCCCACGCAATAGCTGTGCCAATTCGTACCCTGTTTTTTCATTCATGAGAAGTTGCAAAACTGCTAAAAGGATATCTTCTTCATTTTCGTATGATTGATTAATTTTTTCGTGTACCTGCTTTCGATGCTGATCAGAAAAACTCAAATGTTTAAAAGTTGTATTCTCCATTGATTTTCGTAGGCCTTTTAATCGATCTTCCATTTGATTATTCCTCCAATCCTTTCTTCAAGAGTTCCTTGGCTCTTTTCAGTCTTGTTTTTATCGTGTTTTCCTTCACTTCTATTACCATAGCAATATCTTTGATTGGCAATTCTTCATAATAAAAGAGATAAATCACTTCCCGATATTTTATCGGTAAATTCATTACTGCAGAAGCCAGCCTACGGTCCTCTGCATTTTGAATAACAGTTTGTTCAACACTTTCTTTTTGAATCCCAATATACGTAGATTCATCCTCTGTAACGATTACCTTTTTGTTATACCAACTTTTTATATAGTCCTTACAATGATTAATGGCAATTCTCCACAACCATGTTTTTACATTTGATTTCCCTTTGTATGTATGAAGAGATTTATAACATTTAACAAATATATCTTGCGTTAAGTCCTCAGCGACCTCTTTATTATTCACATATGAATAAACAAGCTGTAAGATTTCCTGTCCATACTTGTTCATTATCTCATCTATAAGGTCCTCCTTATCTTCTATTTCAAACGCCTCTGCTGTTAATTCATCCACATCAGTTCCTCCTTCCCATTTATTAGACGACGCACTCCATTGAAAAGTTTTATAAATCCCTAAAAAAAAAACGGTTTGCAATGTCCATACCGTTTTTTAAACCTTTATTTCAAGCTTAATTTTTCTTTACTAAAAATAAATCTTTTATTTTAACAAAGGCATATCCCTTTTTGTTTTCTAAATAATTCTCTACTCTAATTTCTTATTTTACTCCATGAAATTCATTATCCTGCCACCGTTCGTTTAATAAGACTTATTCAATTAAATGGCCCAATAAAAGAAGACGCCCTCTTACTTAAGAATGGCGCCCTTTTCTTGAATAAACAAAAAGCTGATATTAACTGGTATTGTTCAATTAAAAATCCTCAACTGTTAGTGATCAAGGATTGTAATCATTCTTGTCCCTTGTAGTAGAGTACCGGCGATCATGTCAGTGCCCTACGACTTTTTGGAGAGTATTGGATCGAGAAACTTAATTCATTGGGCTTCCTCGTCGGCCGAGGGGCCGTAGATGCCCGGCACCGGAATATCGAGAAGTCGCAAATAAACCCCGAGCTGCGCCCGGTGATGAACCATGTGGCTTAATCCGAAGGTGCGGAGCGCGATCGCCCGCGGCTCTCGGAGGATGATATGGTCGCCGTGGCGCAGCGTCCATTCCTCGCCGAGCGTTTTCTCTTCGCATTCGGCGAGCAGCTTTTCCAACTTGCCGACGTTTGCGTCGAACTCCTCCAGAACGTCAGCGCGTTTTTCTAAAGGCTCGCGCCTCAGCGGCACGGTCGAAAGATCAAACTCCGGGTACTGAAAAATCGCGACTTGCCAGTTTAGCAGGTTGATCAGGTGCGTGGCCAGCCCGCCGAGCGTCATCGATTTCTCATGCGGCTTCCACGACATATGCTCCTCGGGCAAGCGTTCCAGAATGCGGCGCGTAGTGGCCAGTTCATACGTTGCGTCGCCGACGATCAGTTTTTTGACCATAAATTCCTCTCCTCCCTTATGGGGTATTGTAAAAGCAATTAACTTATTCTAGCTGCTAATGTTAAATATCATAGAAGAGTCAGATCATTTTAGATCAACAATTGTTTGATTAAAGCTATCTGTTAGCTGAAAGATAGAGCTGTGTAAACAGATCTCGTTCTCAACAAACGTCACCTTTTTGACGAAAAAATGGATTACTCTTCTCTTACCTATTTCTGATGAATCACATTATCAGAATACCAATAAAAAGCATAATCAGTCATAACTGAAGAATCACCCAATTGATGCAACATAGCTGAAATATTCCCTCTATGATAGGTTCCATGATTTACAACATGTAAGATCATTTCAGATAGACTTGTTTCTCTTAAACTTGCCCATGGATTATCCAGCATAATTCTCTTTTCTATATCCTCCTGACTTTTCAAAAAGGATTTAAACCGAGTTGATAAAGTGTGGAATTCCATTTCTAAGTCTTCAATGGGCAGTTTCTCTATCTTTTCTTGAAGTTGTAATGAAAATTGCATTGCTTCGTTCATATTCTGACCTTCGAGGATATTAAGCCATCCATAGTCCACTAAATAGATATGTGACAAAACCTTTGAAACAGAAGAAAAGACACTTTTCATTTCCTTTTGATATTTCTCAGGAGAAAGTGTCTTAAGATGATCAATAATCCGTTGATTTGCCCATACATGATAGTTATATAGATTTTCCACATGATTAACCATACAATCGCCTCCTTATCATCACATTTTTTAATATTCTTTATCAGAATGAATTATGCCTTTAAATATTATTACTTATCTGATGAGATCTTCAACTAAATGGCCCTTTTCATGAAGAAAGACGCTCTCCTTATTTCAGAAAAGCGCCCGATTGTGAAATTGGCAAAGGCAGTCTAATTATCGAATAGCCCTCTTCCTCTCAGATTTGCAGAAACAGGCTCCTTTCCTATTTCACGTGCCCATATAGATATCTGGCCGATATGGTGAATTTCGTGGACAATGACATKACGTATGATCTCTCCGTGTGTACATTCAATGACTCGGCGCCTAATTGGTGCATCTCTAGAGCTAATCGGTTCTTCATTGAAATCAGTTTCTGAAAGTTTCCGAGAATCCATTTCATTTGTCCAAGATGTTACAAATGGCTTCACTTTCTCGTGGTATTGAGCTGAAAGATTTTTCACTTTTTGTAAGTTAGCATAATCTTCAAACAATGGCTCCTCAGGCACTGGTTCACCTCGCAAACCTAAGATCCACATATATTCCACATCTACAATGTGAAATAGGGTATGTAGGATACTGCCGAACCCACCGATCCGTTTCTTTAATAGTTCTTCATCCGGTATGTCTTCGCACAATGTAAACCAATCATCACGAACTTGCCAGTTATATTGAAACAGTTTCAACATCACAGTAACCTCCATCTTTTAGATTAACATTTAATATTCACCAAAAAACTTCAAAATCCCTATTTAAATAATAACTCTAAAAAACCTGTTAAAATCCTCTACAAACTGGCCCTTTTCATGAAGAAAGACGCTCTCCTTATTTCAGAAAAGCGCCCGATTGTTGAAGAAGTGACAATTACTATCGAGTATTTCCTAATGATATTTATTGTATTTTATCTTTGAAATGTGCAATATTATTAATTCCCATTCAAATGATAGATTAGTTGCACAACGCCAGACGAGAACGTTCTGGTATTAACCATTTTTAAATTCAACCTCTGTTTTATATCAATAAACAACGGTCTTCCTTCTCCCAAAATAACAGGATGAACAGATAATCTAAATTCATCAACAAGCCCTAAATTGATAAAAGTTGTAATAAGGCTTGCTCCACCATATATCCAGATGTCTTTACCAGGCTTATTCTTTAATTTATTTACTTCTTCAAGAATATTATCATTTATGAATATTGCTTTATTATCAGTCCCTTTTTGCGTTCTGGAAAACACATATTTTTCTTTACTATGAACTAACTCCCAAATTTCTTTTTCAGTATCAGTATCTTCAATTTCTGGAGTAAATTGTCCCCATAAATCATAGCTTTTTCTTCCATATAAAATAGTATCAATTTGATTTAAGAAATTAATAAATCCCATTTCAGGGTCCATGATGCACCAATCAACTTCCCCGTTTTTCCCTTCAATAAAACCATCTAAAGTAACTGCTAAATCTAAAATTATTCTTCTTGGTCTTATGTCATTGGACATAATTCTTCCTCCCTTTAATCATTTAGATATTGTTTCTCCCGCCAAGTTTTTTTATATTTTCATTATTTACGGCATTTATTTCTGAATAAAGTTACTGATGTTATTAAACTGCTAACCTACCCTTTAACTTAATAACAATCATCTCAAATTCCTATTATTTCCACAATTAGTTATTCAAGAATATGGCCCTTTAGTGGAGTAACTTTATTGCTACTCAACAGTTCCTTAATCCGCCTTTCAGTTCAGATATTCTTTTCACTTTTCATTATAAAAACACACCTTTAGATAAACAAATCCAAAGGGGTAAAACATCGCAACTTTTTTATAAACGTCGCGACTTTATTCAAAACATCGCGTCTTTTTTATAATCACCGTGACTTTATTTAAAAGCGACACCTCCATAACAAAAATTTTATATCTTTGCAGATATATTTGAGTATTAAGCTCATTTTTCCATTTTGTGGGGTGATAAATTACTTAGCTTGATAGCGATATGGTGCTACCCCAAATAGGAGAAATAAAAACAGATGCTGGTTTCTAGCATCTGTTTTTATTGTAAGAGATTTCTAAGAAATAATACTTTACAAACACAACACCTTTAATTAGAATAGTTCATATAATTCGACAAAATACGACGAAAAATAGGGGTTTAAATTTCAGAAAAAGGAGAACATTCACGACTTTCCTGCTGTATCGTCCCTATAAATCTAATAGTTGGATAAGATAATAAAATTAGATACCCAATATGGGACAGTGTTAATGGAATCGATTCCCATAGAGATTTTGAAAAGAATATCGGTAAATTTATCGCATATTTCAATCCCTTATATTGCAAAGTTAATAGTTTTGGGTTAGCTAATATCTATATAAATTTATGTATACCACAAGCATTAGAAGAACATACCTTACTTTTTAAAGGGGATACAGAGAATATGAGTAAGTTATTAAAAAAGAAATCTGTTACACAACTGTTAGAGCATAATAAGAGTAAGACCTTAACGAAAACATTAGGAACATTTGATTTGATTATGTTAGGGATAGGTTCGATAATTGGAACGGGAGTTCTTGTGTTAACTGGATTAGTAGCAGCGAGAGATGCTGGTCCAGCAGTTATTTTTTCATTTATACTTGCAGCGATTGTTTGTGGATTTATAGCTTTATGTTACGCAGAAATTGCTTCTACACTCCCGACTTCAGGTAGTGTATATACGTACTCCTATGCAACAATCGGTGAGTTTGTAGCACATTTAGTAGGTTGGACGTTATTCTCAATATATATCGTAGCAACAGCAGCTGTCGCTAGTGGATGGACAGGATATTTCCACAACTTAATAAGTGGATTGGGATTAGAGATACCCAAAGCTCTGTTAACGATTCCATCACAAGGTGGTATTATGAATCTACCAGCGGTAATCATTACATTGATAATAACATGGATGTTATCACGTGGTACAAAGGAAAGTAAACGTATCAATAACATAATGGTGTTAATTAAAATTGGAATGGTTATATTATTTATTGTAGTTGGTGTATTCTATGTAAAGCCAGAGAACTGGGTACCGTTTGCACCATACGGTTTAAGTGGCGTTGTAACTGGTGGGGCAGCCGTATTCTTCGCTTTTATGGGATTTGATATATTAGCAACTTCGGCAGAAGAAGTGAAAAATCCACAACGTAATCTTCCCATCGCTATTATTATATCGTTAATCATATGTACACTTATTTACGTTATAGTGTGCCTTGTTATGACAGGGATGGTTTCCTATAAAGAATTAAATGTACCTGAGGCAATGGCTTATGTAATGGAAGCCGTAGGGCAAGGGAAAGTCGCTGGTGTAATTGCTGTAGGAGCTGTAATTGGTCTTATGGCTGTTATTTTCTCGACTATGTACGCAGCAACACGAGTATTCTTTGCAATGAGTCGTGATGGACTGTTACCAAAATCACTTGCGAAGATTAATAAGAAGACTGGAGCACCAACCTTTACAATTGGATTGGCGGGAATAGGAAGCTCTGTGATAGCTGGATTTATTGATTTAAAAGAATTAGCGAATTTAGTTAATATTGGTGGTTTGGTAACGTTCGCACTAGTTAGTGTATCGGTTATTATCCTTCGTAAAACACATCCAAATTTAAAACGTGGATTTAGGGTACCGTTTGTACCCATATTACCAATCATTTCAATTATATGTTGTGTGTTCTTAATGCTAAATTTACCATTAAGAACATGGGTGTACTTCAGTATTTGGATAACTATTGGAGCAGTAATATATTTCATTTATTCGATAAAGCACAGTAATTTAAATGAAGAAACGATTTCAAAAGCACATGATAAAATGGCGAGATAATAGTCACAAGCAATTCTATTAATAATCATATCGATAGTTGAGTAACATAGATATCAATGAAATTTAAAGAAGCTGACTTCTGTTGAATACAGAAATCAGCTTCTTTATGTTACATAACTTTTTTCGAAATGCCCTTTACAAAAGGGACAGATTAGTATTATCCCTTACTGATTTGATGTTCATATAAATAATTTTATACGCAATCACTTTAGAATCCTTCGATAAAAAAAGATAAAGCATCGTATCTTTTTTATAAACATTACAACTTTATTCAAAACATCGTGACTCTGTTTCAAATTCACAGTTGGAAATAATGCATCACCCGAAGGAGTTTAAGCTCCTTTATCCAAATCCAGATATACCTATGTATCTTGCTAAAATCCCTCTAAGGGGTCACCATACATGCTCATCAACTTAAGAATTTTATAACGCCCCCCCCAAAACAAAAAATTGTACATTTTCACCTGGAGATGCCAATTTTCTCGTTTTGGGGTATTTGCTTTTCTTAGCTTGATAGCGATGTGATGGGTTTGAACCAGAAAGGTATATGTTTAACCATAAAAACTATGAAAAAATTTATCCGATGTCACTTGTTGCCTACTTGCTAAATTCAGCAAGTAAAATATTTTTAAAAGGATCAGGACTGTTAGCTCTACCCATACTGTTCAAATTGACGGCCAACGTATGCTTGCCTCCAAGTGTACCTCCAGCAAAAGTAACAAACCCTGGAATGCTACCTCCGTGTCCCCATATTGAGACACCGTTTGGAAGCTTAGTTTCATAGATTCCAAGACCATATCTGCCGAGTTCAGCTTCTCCTGTAGGAACTGTAGTAAGCATTTGCTTTAGTTGCTGTTCCTTCAGTAATTTGCCACTGAGTAAGTGAGAGAAGAATTTGTTTAAGTCGTCAGCAGTAGAAATCATATCTCCAGCCGAGCTACCCATACTTGGGTTATAATAAGTAACGTCTTTTAGCTCACTTGCTCCGTCTGGTAGGAAATATCCACGGGCATGCTTGGTGCCTGGAATAACGCTTGAATTGCCAGGTAGGAATGTATTCGACAATTCAAGCGGTTCAATAATCCGATTTTCAATCTCTTCCGCATAGCTGTTTCCGGTTACTTTTTCAATAAGGATACCCAGTAATACGTATCCTGTGTTTGAATAAGACCAGCCCTTTCCTGGGGCAAAGTCTGGGGGCAGAGAAATCCCCATCTTTACTAATTCTTCAGCCGTATACGATTTTTTTGTATCCATAATATCAAAGTCTTTTGACCTTGTGTATTCAGCGATACCACTTGTATGGTTCAATATCTGCCGGATGGTAATCTGTTTACCATCATATCCGTTTCCTTGAATGACACCAGGCAACCATTTTTCGATGGAGTCGTCTAGATTCAGGCGGTTCTCTCCAGCTAATTGAAGTACAACCGTTGCGGTGAACGTCTTCGTCACGCTGCCAATGCGAAAGCGAAAATCTGTTTCCATTGGTTTCTTGGTGCTCAGATTCGCTACCCCAGCGGCATAACTCCACGTTTTTCCACCCTCGGAAGTTTTAGTAAGTATCCCCGGGAATCCAAGATGCAATGTATCCCGCATTGCTTGTTTGACGGAATTACGATCTCGCTCAGTGCTTGTTTGTAACGAACTAGATACATTTTGATTGGGCTCTGCTTTTACAATTGAGGTGGGCGTTGTGTATAACAGGGAACTTCCAGCTATAAAAAGGGCCAGACTTGCAAATGTAATTTGACTACGTGTTTTCATAAGGCATTCCTCTCCTCTATTCATATTGTATAGGTGGTTGCTTGCTGTTTCATACTAACCACACAGCTATCATCTCCACCAATGACAAAAGGTCAACATTGAATTCGTAATCATCTTCATAATTATTATTTTTACAAACGCCATTCTCTCCTAACAAACGGTAAATCCCTCTTCTTCCACATGTATGTTAACCCCAGAAATTACTTCTTTTCCTTGAAACACTCTTGTTACTGGTTTGTTTTTCATATATAAGTCATATCTGTTCCGCCTTTCACGCCTCTTTATATTTTGATCATACACAATGAAAATCTCTTTTTACTTACCCATTCCTTACAAATTACTTACGTYCARAATAGCTTCTATWATAGGRTAGAAGGAGAATCTGTGCCGGAAAGTTCAAAATATTTTCCAATAAATATATGAATCAAAAAGAAACACAGAGGGTTTTTGCTTCTGTGTTTCTTTTTTTCGTCCTTTAAATATTAAGGAGTCGGTTTACTCTTAACAGGGTGAATTCCGGCTCTTTTCTAATGTGATTTTTCTTCTTGTGATACAACACAAATGACATTGTGTTGTATGAAACACTCCTAACGTTGTTAAAATCACTTGTTTCTAATTGGAAATTTATTTAACCTAGGGGGGACTCCATATCCATCAGCTTAAGAAAAATAAACGCCTGGATAGGCTACACTGAACTAGACAAAAAAAATAAGGTCAAGTAGACTACAACTAATATATTTGAGGAGAATCTACTATGACGAACAATAAAAGAGAAAGAAGAACCTTTACAGCGGAATTTAAGCACCAAATGGTTCAACTGTATCAGACTGTATCAG
>NZ_JBFTMC010000078.1:0-21515 GCF_056396765.1 Bacillus sp. 05T22 | reverse complement strand
GATTATTAGTTGAACGAATCGGGCTTTTACGGACAGTTCATCTCCCACCTAACTTCTTTGCTTTCGCTGAATTTTGAGGTGGGAGTGTTACTGTCCGTTAATGCGGGATAAAAAAATAGTGCTAACCTAGCATATAATAGGTTAGCACTATTTTTCATTACACTCTTACTAACTCATTATTAAAAATTATCCAACGCTTTTTCTAAAATAGAAGCTGATTTGTAAGGCGGCGCTACTGTTAGTACACCTTTCACAACCACTTCTTCTTTTTCATCATAAGCGAATACACGCATATCAATCGTATGCTCTTCCCCCACAACTGCTACAACTTCAAAATGAATTTGCAAAGTTTCATAATGATGTACAGGCTTCACAAAAGTCAGGTCCTTCCTAACAACATGACTGCCTGGACCTGGTAAATATTTCGTAACTGCCGTTGTAATCATACCCGTTAACATAATGCTTGGTACAATTGGTTTTTCATACGGAGTTTGGGATGCGTAATCATGCTGAATATATAATGGATTTGAATCATTTGTTAATCCTAAATACAATAACAGATCTTTATCCTCAATTTTTTCAGTGATAGATAACTTTTCTCCTACTGTAATCTCATCCATTCGACGACCAATTTGAATTTTTTTCTTTAACATGTTACAATCCCCCTCCAATTTTTATTTTATTATCCTACCAAAAGCAATATATTATCCGAAGCGCTACTATAATGAGGGCAATGTATATTATAAGTCTATGTTCCCATTGTAGGACACAATTAATGATAGCGTTTTCATATTATTTTAAAAAAATAATCCTCTAAATAGTAGAAAAAGATTCGGGGCCCCGAATCTTTTTCTAACATATATTTTGTATTAAACAAGAACTTTCATAACGTTACGTACAGATTCTACTGAACGATCTAACGCTTCTTTTTCTTCTTCACGAAGTTCTAATTCAATAATTTTTTCAATTCCGTTACCACCTAGAATTACTGGTACACCTAGGTAAAGGTCGCTATAGCCATATTCACCTTCAAGGTATGCGATAGCTGGTAATACACGGCGTTGATCTTTTAAAATCGCTTCAGTCATTTCAACTAAAGAAGCAGCTGGCGCGTAGTATGCACTACCGTTTCCTAGTAAACTTACAATTTCGCCGCCGCCTTTACGCGTACGTTCTATGATTGCTTCTAAGCGTTCTGCAGGAATTAATGTTTCTAATGGAATACCGCCTGCGTAAGAATAACGTACAAGAGGCACCATGTCATCACCGTGGCCACCAAGAACGAATCCTGTAATGTCTTTAACAGAAAGATTTAATTCTTGTGCGATGAATGTACGGAAACGAGCTGTATCTAATACACCAGATTGACCGATAACACGCTCTTTCGGGAATCCAGCTTCTTTAAATACAGAATATGTCATTGCATCAACTGGATTTGTTAACACAACAATAATTGCGTTTGGTGAATGTTTTGCGATATCTTTCGTAATACTTTTCATAATTTTAGAGTTTGTTGCTACTAAATCATCACGGCTCATACCTGGTTTACGTGCAATTCCTGCTGTAATAACAACAACGTCAGAATCAGCAGTATCTACGTAATCAGATGTGCCGATAATGTTAGCATCAAAACCTTGTACAGGGCTTGCTTCTAACATATCTAACGCTTTCCCTTTTGTTGGATTCTCCAGTTGTGGAATGTCCACTAATACAACATCTGCAAGCTCTTTTTGAGCTAATAAAAACGCTGTTGTTGCTCCGGTAAATCCTGCACCGATGACTGATACTTTTTTGCGTTTGATTGTCATACTTTCTCCCCCACTCTGAATTATGCGTTTTTGATTACTGCTAAGTCCATATTGTTAATAAGGGCATCAGCAAATTCGGAACATTTCACTTCAGTTGCGCCATCCATAAGACGTGCGAAGTCATATGTTACCACTTTTGAAGCAATTGTTTTTTCTACTGAAGCAGTTACTAATTTCGCAGCTTCATTCCATCCTAAATGCTCTAATAATAATACTCCTGAAAGAAGAACAGAAGATGGATTCACTTTATCTAAACCTGCATATTTTGGAGCTGTACCATGTGTCGCTTCAAAAATAGCATGTCCAGTAACATAGTTAATGTTTGCACCAGGTGCAATACCAATGCCACCTACTTGTGCTGCAAGTGCATCAGAAATATAATCGCCATTTAAGTTCATTGTTGCAACAACATCAAACTCACGCGGACGTGTTAAAATTTGTTGTAAGAAGATATCCGCAATAGAATCTTTAACAATGATTTTACCAGCTGCTTCAGCCTCTGTCATCGCTTTATTCGCTGCATCTTTACCATCTTTTTCAACAATACGGTCATATTCAGCCCAAGTGAATACTTTATCGCCGAATTCTTGTTCCGCAACTTCATAACCCCAGTTTTTGAAAGCACCTTCTGTAAATTTCATAATGTTTCCTTTATGAACTAATGTAACAGAAGAGCGTTTTTCGTTAATTGCATATTGAATTGCAGCACGAACAAGACGCTTTGTTCCTTCTTCTGAAATTGGTTTAATACCAATTCCTGATGTTTCTGGGAAGCGAATTTTGTTTACACCCATTGTTTCTTTTAAGAACTCAAGCACTTTTTGTGCTTCTGGAGATCCTTGTGCATATTCAATACCAGCRTAAATGTCTTCTGTATTTTCACGGAAAATMACCATATCAGTATCTTCCGGACGTTTTACAGGTGAAGGAACACCTTCAAAATAACGAACTGGACGTARACATACATATAAGTCTAACTCTTGACGAAGCGCTACGTTTAGAGAACGAATGCCGCCACCAACAGGCGTTGTAAGTGGGCCTTTAATCGCGATTAAATATTCGCGAATTTCATTTAACGTCTCTTCTGGTAACCATTCGCCTGTTTGGTTGAATGCTTTTTCCCCTGCAAGCACTTCTTTCCAAACGATTTTCTTCTCACCATCATAAGCTTTTTCAACAGCTGCTTCTAATACACGAGATGCTGCCGCCCAAATATCTGGTCCAATTCCATCACCTTCAATAAAAGGAATAATTGGATTGTTTGGTACATTCATAACACCATTCGTTACAGTAATTTTTTCTCCTGTCGTCACTGTGATAACCCCCATGTTTGAAATTTCATATGTGTGAAACTGAGGGAATAAACCCCTCAGTTCAAACCGTTAGTCAAATTAAAATATTCCAATCATTACATCTTTGCAAAAAAATCAGATTTTTGAAAGCGTATTTTCACTATCTAAATAGTGTTTTTAACTTATCGTTGTGCTAATGGAACATAGCGTTGATGCGTTGGTCCATTATAATCAGCACGCGGACGAATTAAGCGGTTATTTTCATATTGTTCTAGAATATGAGCTAACCAACCTGACATACGACTGATCGCAAAGATTGGTGTAAATAAATCATGATCAATTCCTAAACAATGGTAAACAGAAGCAGAATAGAAATCGACATTTGGTGGAAGACCTTTTTCTTTTGTAACAATGTCTTCGATTTTGATAGACATATTATACCATTTTTCTTCCCCTAAAAGCACGCATAATTTCTTAGACATTTCACGTAAATGTTTCGCGCGAGGATCACCGTGCTCATATACGCGATGGCCAAATCCCATAATTTTCACCTTATTTTGAAGTGCGTTATGAATATAGGATTCTACATTTTCTTCTTCGCCAATTTCTTTTAACATCTTCATTACATTTTCATTCGCTCCGCCGTGAAGAGGTCCTTTTAAAGCACCAATCGCTGCTGTAATACCAGAATATACGTCTGAAAGTGTAGCAACGCAAACGCGAGCTGTAAATGTAGAAGCATTTAATTCATGATCCGCATGAAGTACAAGAGCTTTATCAAAAGCTTCAATTTCCACTTCATTTGGTTCGCGGTTATTTAACATATAAATAAAGTTTGCAGCTAATGATAAATCTTTTCGTGGCTCAACCACTTCTAAACCTTTACGAATTCTTGCATACGCTGCAACAAGAGTCCCTACTTGAGCCTGTAATTTAACCGCTTTCAAATAATTGGACTTCTCATCCATTAATTCAGCGCTCTCATCGTATAATGATAACATGGAAATCGCAGTTCGTAAAACAGACATCGGATGTGCAATCTTTAAATCTACTTGTTTTAAATATGATAAAATCTCACTTGGAACTTTAGAATATTCAGATAGAGTTTCTTTTAACTCATTTAATTCCTCTTCATTAGGAAGTTTACGGTGCCATAATAAATATACCACTTCTTCAAACGTAGCATTTTCCGCTAAATCATCAATATTATACCCAACATACGTTAATGTATCATCAATAATAGAACTTACGGATGATGTTGTTGCTACTACCCCTTCTAATCCTCGAATAACAGTCATGACATTCTCTCCTTTTCCTGAAAATTCTCCCAACCTTGCTCCCTTATATCTGTTTGCTTCCCTTCTAAATTATGAACGCCCGTTCACTCTTTAGGCAAGCAAAATGCACGATCATGCAAATTTGTTGTGATGTTCCCATCTCGTTGTTCCATTGCTTTATCAAAGCATGAGCGTGAGTTTCTCTCCGAATCCTCACGCTTAGAACAATAGATGGTGAGGAAAACTAGTTTCGAAGAGTTTATGATAAAAACAACATAAAACAATGTCAGCAGAAAATTATTTTATGTTGTTTTTATTTTATCTGGTGTAAGTCTTCGTTGCTATGTAGCCTTTACATGTTTTCTAATTCTATTATAAACAATTATCTGACTTTTGTGAATGGAAAGAATTCAAAAATTTTATATTACTATAAAATTCTTCACTTAAACATCTGTATAATGTTCATCACAGCATAGGCAATTCCAGCTCCAATTAATGGTCCTACAGCAACTCCATTAAATAATGCAACTGCAATAATTGTTCCAAATACAAGCGCAGTTGTAATATGAGGATCGTTCGTTAATAACTGCACACCACCCTTTGCTAACAAAGCAACCGCTATCCCTGAAGCGAGCGCAATCCATGCATAATATGATTTAGCTGCTTCACCAAGCTGCTTAAATCCAATTTCACCCGTAGCGATCGGAACAAGAACCGCAATTGTAATAACCGTTACACCAAGATTAATTCCTTTTGTTTGTAAATATGGAAGGATTTTTTCTCCTAGAAACGTCCACTTTAATAAAAATAAAACGCCAACTGCTACAGTGAGCGATTGRTTTTTAGCAATAAGTCCAATAATAAGTAGTATGAATAAAAATAACGTTGATTGACTAATCATGATTACACTTCCTTTCTGAAAATAATGAACCTGTTTACAAAGTAAATCGCTGTTAAACATATCGTTATACACGATATAGGCAAGAGTATTCATCAATCAATATAGATGATACAGCAGACCTTAAACGCTCTAAACAAGACCAAAATAAGTTGTTTTTATATTTACCGAGAAAGAAAAGCACACTTCTTTCTTTTCTTATAAGAAACCAGTAAAATAAAAAGTAGGTAAAGTGAGGCTCTCGTCAATCAGTACAGAGAAAACATTTACTATTGATTAGCCTTCACCGTCAAGCTTTTACGCGCCGATCACTTCACACCTTGAAGTAATTCATACTGCCCGCGAATAGCAGGATAAATCCATCATTCCACTATAACATAAATACAATTTGGAATGGGAGGTAAGCACCTTTGAATCGAAACTCACTGTATATCGTATTGCGACTTATATTTGTCATTTTAGCAATAACAATTGGGTTTTATGCGATTTTGTATGTTTCAGGTCTTATATACCCTTTTATCATCGCATTAGCTTTTGCTTATTTGATTAATCCAGTCGTAAATTTTCTCAATCAAAAACTACAGTTCCCTCGTGCCTTAGCGGTACTCGTCAGCTTAATTCTCGTGTTCGGTGCCATCGTCGGACTTGTTACATATCTTGTGACAGAAGCGATTTCCGCCACAACTTACTTACTACAAATCGTCACAGAGAAGTTTCCAGCAATTGTACAGTATGCACAGCAATTTGCACTCAATAATATTATGCCTTTATATGATGATTTAATTTCTAAATTTAATCACCTTGGTGAATCACAACAATATACAATTACACAAAACATTCAAAATCTAGGAACGGAAGCAACAAAACAAATGAAAGAGCTGTTAACCGCCATTATAAGTGGATTAACAAATTTCATCAGTGCACTCCCAACAACTTTAACAGTCCTCGTCTTCGTCTTATTAGCGACTTTCTTTATTAGTTTTGATTGGCATACACTCGCTCACAAAGTAAAGCGATTACTTCCAAATCGCATACACGGATACGGAAAGACTATTTTTGTTGATTTACGAAAAGCATTATTTGGATTTATAAAAGCACAACTCACACTTGTATCTATGACTACCGTCATCGTACTAATTGGACTATTAATTTTGCGCGTACCATACGCCATCACAATCGCAATCATTACAGGAATTGTAGACTTACTTCCTTATTTAGGAACGGGAGCAGTCTTTGTTCCTTGGGTTATATATGTATTTTTCACAGGGGACACAGCTTTCGCAATTGGTCTACTTATTTTATATATTGTTGTCATTGTTCAAAGACAAATCATGGAACCGAAAGTGTTATCATCCAACATCGGACTCGATCCATTACCAACACTTATTGCGTTATTCGTTGGGTTTAAGCTATACGGTTTCTTAGGATTAATCATTGGCCCAGTCACATTAGTATTATTAAACACATTGCACAAAGCTCATGTATTTCATGATTTATGGAAGTTTATTAAAGGCACACCATTAAAATAAATTTTCCACAATAGTCGTTGTTCGCAATAAAATAAACAAGGGAATTTCCTATAATAAATGGGGGATTCCCTTGTTTTTTGCATAAAATAATACGACCGAGAATACATTTGTATTTTTATTCTATTTTAAACATAAATATCAATCCCTTTTCTTCCTTTTTCTACAAATGAATAAATATACATTTTATATTTCGACAAAAAAATAACACTTACAACATTTCTGTTTCAAGTGTTATTTTTGTACAATAATTGTCGTGTTTCTTCTTATTTTCCGCTCTAACCATTTAATCATCATGAACTTAAACGGCTGTCGTGTTACMGAAAATATAAAAATAAACCCGATTACATCCGTCACATACCCTGGTGTCAAAAGAAGAAGTCCACCTATAAAAACAAAAATACCATCTAATACAGCATCTCCTGGCATTTCACCTCTATTTAACCGAAATTGAATCTCCTTTAATACTATAAGCCCTTGTCGTTTTGCTAAATAAGCGCCAAGTACACCTGTAAACACGATCATAGCAAACGTCGACCACATACCAATTAAATGACTAGATCCAATTAATACTGTTATTTCAACAGCAGGAATTAAAATTAAAAGAAAAAGAAGCCACTTCATTCCCTCATCCTCCTTCATCACACTATTTACAGGAAGCAAGATACTCACGCTACCCTAACAACAGCCTAATTAGACTCTCTCGATCTCCTCATGCCCTCAAAACAACCCACAAAACATCAAACAAAAAATGAAATCCCTTTCCCACTACCGAAGATTTCTTTTTTCAGAATGGTTTTTGTATTTAAATTAAAAAAAGAGAAGGACTCCGATCCTTCTCTCCATATTACTTCTTATAGCACTTCCGCATGTCCATTATAAACAATTCCGCGCGCCGCATCAACTGTTACTTCTTGGCCATTTTTTAAAGTCGTTGTCACACCGTTTACCCCAACGATAACCGGGATACCGATTGATACACCTACAACAGCCGCATGGCTTGTTAAGCCACCTTCTTCTACAACTAGAGCTGCAGCTTTTTCAATTGCAGGAATCATATCTTTATCAGTGCTTGTTGTAACAAGGATGTCACCTTTCGTTACGTTCGCTACAGCTTCTGCAGCTGTTTTCGCTACAACTACTTTACCTTTTGCAGCTTTGCGACCAATCCCTTGTCCTTTAGCGATTTCTTCACCAACAACATGGATTTTCATTAAGTTTGTTGTACCAGTTTCAGCAACTGGTACACCAGCAGTAATTACAACTGTATCTCCAAGTCCGATTAGACCTGCATCCATAACTGTTTGAATTGCAGTATCTAACATTTCATCAGTAGATGCTGCACGTTTTCCAGCCATAAACGCTTCTACACCCCAAACAAGCGCAAGACGACGGCCCACTTGCTCGTCAGATGTTACAGCTACGATTGGAGATTTTGGACGATATTTAGAGATCATTTTTGCAGTATATCCACTTTCTGTTGGAGCTACGATTGCAGCTACATCAAGAGCAAGCGCTGTGTGTGCAACAGATTGACTAATTGCATCTGTAATTGTTGGAGTGAACTCTTTAATACGCTTTTTGAACATATCTTCGTATTGCAATGATTTTTCAACACGTACTGCGATGTTCGCCATCATTGTTACTGCTTCTACTGGGTATTGTCCCGCTGCAGTTTCACCAGAAAGCATGATTGCATCTGTACCATCAAAGATTGCGTTCGCTACGTCACTTGCTTCCGCACGAGTTGGACGTGGGTTACGTTGCATAGAATCTAACATTTGTGTTGCAGTAATAACCGGTTTACCTAATACGTTACATTTTTTGATTAGACGTTTTTGTACTAGCGGCACTTCTTCTGGTGGAATTTCTACACCCATGTCACCACGAGCTACCATTAAACCGTCAGAAACTTCTAAGATAGAATCGATGTTATCGATACCTTCTTGGTTTTCAATTTTTGGTACGATTTGAATGAATTGTGCATTATGCGCTTCTAACAATTCACGGATTTCTAACACGTCAGCTGCTTTACGAACGAAAGATGCCGCGATGAAATCAACTTTTTGCTCGATACCAAAGACGATATCTTGTACGTCTTTTTCAGTGATACCAGGAAGCTTAATGCTTACGTTTGGTACGTTAACACCTTTTTTATTTTTCACAGTTCCGCTGTTCAATACTTTTGTACGGATGTTTCCGTCAGCTTTCTCGATTACTTCTAGTTCGATAAGGCCGTCATCGATTAGAATACGAGAACCTGAGTCTACATCCTCATAAAGACCAGCATAAGATACAGAGAACTTCTCTGCAGTTCCTAATACTTGCTCAGTAGAGATAACTACTTCTGCACCTGTTACAAGCTCAGCTTGTCCGTCTACGAAGTCATGTGTACGGATTTCTGGACCTTTTGTATCAAGTAAGATCGCAACTGTTTTACCAGTTTTCTTTGAAGCTTCACGAATGTTTTTGATACGTGCTCCGTGCTCTTCATGGCTACCATGAGAGAAGTTTAAACGAGCAACGTTCATACCCGCTTCGATTAATTGCTCTAATTTCTCAATACTTTCACTAGCAGGACCTATAGTACATACAATTTTAGTTTTACGCATATTGCACCTCCGAAAATTATGAAACCGTTCCCAAATATTCGATATTACGCCAATTAGATGGATAATTCTTTAGATAATTGATACATATCTTTATCAATCGTATGCTTTTGAGCTAACGCTTCGATAATGTCATGATCAACAAGTTTGTTATTTTGGATACCAACGCAGCGTCCACCTCTACCCTCAATCAACAGTTCAACTGCTCTTGCGCCAAGACGGCTTGCTAATACACGATCTTGTGCACTTGGTGATCCACCACGTTGTACGTGACCTAATACAGTTACACGAGTATCAAAGTTTGTTGCTTCTTCAATGTGTTTACCAATCTCAATCGCGCTTCCAACACCTTCTGCTACAACGATAATACTATGTTTCTTTCCACGCTCACTACCACGTTTTAAACGAGCAATAACATCTTCCATGTCATACTCTTCTTCTGGAATCAAGATTGTTTCTGCGCCATCTGCTAAACCAGCCCATAATGCGATATCACCAGCGTGACGCCCCATTACTTCAATAACATATGTACGTTCATGAGATGTAGCTGTATCACGAATTTTATCAATTGCATCAATAACAGTGTTTAATGCTGTATCGAAACCAATTGTGAAGTCTGTCCCAGGAATATCATTATCAATTGTACCTGGTACACCGACACACGGGAATCCTTGCTCTGTTAATTTTTTAGCACCTTGGTAAGAACCGTCTCCACCAATAACAACAATTCCTTCAATGCCAAATTTCTTTAATTGCTCGATACCTTTTAGTCGTACTTCTGGGTCTTTAAACTCAGGACATCTTGCTGTATATAATTTTGTACCACCGCGGTGGATAATATCGCCAACAGAACCAAGTTCTAATTTTTCAATGTGACCAGAAATTAATCCAGCGTATCCATGGTAGATACCATATACTTCTACATCATGGAAAATCGCTTTACGAACAACTGCACGAATGGCAGCATTCATACCAGGTGAATCTCCACCACTTGTTAATACACCAATACGTTTCATTTGTACTCACCTCATAAAGATTATTTACCTTATAATAAAATAACATGAAGAAATATAAAAATACAATGGAGAAGATGTGTCTTTTCACAATAAAAACGTGCATTCGCGAAATGGAACGCACGCTTTTCTTATTTTATCCAAATGGAAGCGTTTGAAAACGAAACTTGCCCAATTTTCATATATTTTTCATAACGTTTTTCGATTAATTCATCTTTCGAAATACCGTTTAATTGCCCGAATGTTTTTTTCAACATTAAGTCAATATTTTCTGATTGCTTTAGAATATTACGATGCGCACCGCCGCGTGCTTCTGGAATAATTTCGTCAATTACACCTAATTCTTTCAAATCCGCCGCCGTGATTTTCATCGCTTCTGCAGCTTCTTTCGCTTTTCCTGCATCTTTCCAAAGAATCGCTGCCGCTCCCTCTGGTGTAATAACAGAATAAGTGGAATTTTCTAGCATATGAATGTAATCTCCTACTCCAAGACCTAACGCACCACCACTGCCACCTTCACCGATAACAATGCAAATCACAGGTACAGTAAGCCCTGCCATTTCGAATAAATTACGTGCAATCGCTTCACTTTGCCCACGTTCTTCAGCAGCCTTACCAGGATAAGCACCTTTCGTATCAATGAAGCAGATGATTGGACGATTAAATTTCTCCGCTTGCTTCATTAAACGTAGTGCCTTTCGATATCCTTCTGGATGAGGCATTCCAAAATTACGACGAATATTTTCTTTCGTATCTTTCCCGCGCTGGTGCCCAATTACTGTTACAGACATGCCATCATATTTCGCTATGCCGCCGACAATCGCTGCATCATCGCCATATAGACGATCTCCATGACATTCAAAAAAATCAGTAAATAAGCGCTCAATATAATCGAGCGTTGTCGGTCGTTCTGCATGACGAGCAATTTGAACGCGGTCCCATACTTTCATATTGCCGTATATTTCTTCCTCTAAATTTTCTAGCTTGTCTTCCAAAATACGAATCTCCTCGCTGAAGTCCATCTGGGTGTTTTTCGTATAGTCTTTCAGTTCACGAATCTTATTTCTTAGCTCAACAACTGGTTTTTCAAATTCTAGCTCTGCCATATAGCCGTTTCCCCTCCTTGATGAACTTCTAAAATCTTACGGAGCGACTCTCTCATATCATCGCGATGCACAACCGCATCCAATTGACCGTGCTCTAGTAAAAACTCTGCCGTTTGAAAGTCTTCTGGCAGCTTCTCACGCACTGTTTGTTCAATTACACGTCTACCAGCAAAGCCGATAAGTGCACCTGGCTCTGCAAGATTATAGTCACCAAGTGAAGCGAAACTCGCTGAAACACCGCCTGTCGTGGGATGAGTCATAACAGAAATAAATAATCCTCCAGCATTGCTATGCTTTTTCAAAGCTACGCTCGTTTTTGCCATTTGCATTAAGCTTAAAATACCTTCTTGCATACGCGCACCGCCCGATGCAGTAAAGATAATAAATGGAACTTGTAATTCGTATGCTTTTTCAACTGCACGTGCAATTTTTTCTCCTACAACAGAGCCCATGCTGCCCATTCGAAAGCGAGAATCCATTACTGCAATCACAACAAGCATTTCATCAATTGTTCCTTCACCTGTCACAACTGCTTCATTTAATTCTGTTTTCTTGCGATCACTCTCTAATTTTTCTTCATAATTTGGGAACCCAAGTGGATTTAACGAAACCATCTCTTTGTCATACTCACGAAATGAACCTTCGTCCAATACACTATCAAGGCGTTCCCATGCATTCATAGGATGATGATAGCCACAGTTTACACATACTTTTAAATTTTTAAGAAGCTCTTTTGTATACATGATTTTCTTACATTTCGGACATTTTGTCATAACACCGTCCGGTACATCTCTTCGTACTTGTTCTGAAGGAATTGCAGCGTACTTTTTCTTTTTTACGAATAAATCTCTTAGCACAATTTGACCCCCTTTGTTGAGAGCTAAGGTTAGGAAGAAAATGTGGCTAACACCAAAAATCGATGTTAGCCTTGTCTTCTCAATCTGTCTAATAGAGGATGTTCAAACAGTCCGGTCAAGATAGCTACTCAGTTCTCTTTATCCTCTTTTTTTGAACACGCACTCATAACCTCTCTCTTTACGTTTAACTTTAACCGCTATGCGATAGATTGTTTGTCATAACGTGTCATGGTTATTTCGACAAATTTTATACATTACGAGTGAAACTGTATGTTTTCCATTAATTCATCATAAATTTTTAGCGCCTCTTCTTCTTTTTTCACGTATAACACTTCGTAAAGATTTCTATAGATTTCTATAGATTCTAGTGAAATTTCATAAGAAAGAGTCGCAACGTAATCATTTACAATTCTCCAAATTCGATATAGTAAATAATTGTCCACTTGTTCAATAAGTGTTTTGAAAAACATTTGATGAAACTCCTGAATTGAACTTCCGTCCTTTTTAAGAACTTGTTTCAACATACCTAATACACTAGAAAACGTTTCTTTCGGTAAATCACATACGATTCGAATAACATCTTTTTCAAGCAATTGTTTCGTCTGTAACAAATCACGAATTGTTTTCTGATCTTGTAATAAAAATGGTGCGATTAATTGAACAAGACCATTGTCATAGAAGTTTCGAATAAACGTTCCTTCACCGCGTCTTGTTTCAATTAATCCTACGAGTTCTAAAGCTCGCAATGCTTCCCGTACAGATGAACGCCCAACGTTTAAACGCGCACTTAACTCGCGCTCAGATGGTAAACGATCACCTGCGACTAAACCATCCTCTTCCATAATGGAACGGATTTTCTTTACAATTTCGAGATATACTTTTGTATTTGATGATGTCAATAGAAATTCCTCGCTTACTCTTTACCAATCAACGCTAAATTTTTTGTTTTCTCAGCGACTTCATTTGGATCTACTTGACGGCGAGCTACTCCTGTCTCCATCGCAGCTTTTGCAACATAAGCCGCCACCTGAGGCGCTACACGCGCGTCAAACGGAGCTGGAATGATATAGTCTACATTCAGCTCATCTGCCGCTACAAGCTCTGCAATGGCTTGTACAGCTGCCATCTTCATTTCTTCATTGATTTGCGTAGCATGTACATCCAGTGCACCACGGAAAATACCAGGGAACGCTAGTACATTATTTACTTGGTTCGGGAAGTCAGAACGACCCGTTCCAACAACAGCTGCTCCTGCTGCTTTTGCCAGTTCCGGCATAATTTCTGGAACTGGGTTTGCCATTGCAAAAATAATTGCATCGTCATTCATTGTACGAACCATTTCCTCAGTCAATGCACCCGCTACAGATACACCGATAAATACATCCGCGCCTTGCAGAACATCCGCTAATGAACCTTCTACACGATTTTTATTCGTATATTTTGCAACTTCATCTTTCACCGGGTTCATACCAACAGGGCGACCTTCATAAATCGCACCTTTTCGGTCACACATAATAATGTCGCGTACACCATAGCGATATAAAAGTTTAATGATTGCAATACCTGCTGCACCTGCACCATTTGCTACAACTTTAATGTCAGACATTTTCTTTCCAACTAACTTAAGTGCGTTTACAAGACCTGCTACTGTTACGATAGCTGTTCCGTGTTGATCATCATGGAATACAGGAATATTTGTTTCTTTTTTCAAACGTTCTTCAATGATAAAGCAGTTGGGTGCTGCAATATCCTCTAAGTTTACACCGCCAAATGTCGGCTCCATTAATTTTACAGTTTCAACAATTTTATCTACATCGTTTGTATTTAAAGCAATAGGGAATGCATCTACGCCAGCAAAGCTTTTGAATAATACAGCTTTACCTTCCATTACTGGAAGAGATGCTTCTGGTCCGATATTACCAAGACCAAGTACAGCTGTTCCGTCCGTCACAACTGCTACCATGTTTCCCTTCATTGTATATTCATATACCTTACTTTTATCGTCATAAATTTCTTTACAAGGTTCTGCAACCCCTGGAGAATACGCAAGACTTAAGTCTTTAGCATTTTCTACTTTTACTTTTGATACAGTTTCTAATTTTCCTTGATGCACTTTATGCATGTGAAGTGCTTCTTCACGAAGTGTTGACAAACTATCCACTCTCCTCAAATTATTCTTGCTGATATCATTCTCTCCAAGTGGTCTGACCACGAATGCTATTACTATAATAATCGAACTATAGGGAAATTGTCCATTATATTTTCACTACGACATTTTCCTCACCGACTATTTCGCGAAGTGCTCCTAAACATTCTTCACTTGGATGAATTGACAAACTACGAGATAATTGTACCATTTTATGTTCCTTTTCATAATAAATTAGTACTTTCGCAAAACCTGAATAGTGAAACAATACTTTTGTAACTTGATTTAACAACTTCTTTTCATACTGCGATGGTAGTTTTACATAAATCGATGCTTCTCTCATTTCATTGTAAACATCCATTTGTTCTAATGGATAAAGACCGTTTACAATCCATTGTAATTTATGATTTCGTTGTTCAATCGTCCCTTCCACTAAAACAATTTCACCTTCTTTTAACCTCTCCGAAAAATGAATATACGTCTCCGGAAAGACAACCGCTTCCATTTCATCATTTTGATCACAAAAAGTGACGAACGCCATTTTTTGCAATTTTTTCGTCCGAATGACTTTTACACCTGTTACATAAACAATCGCACGCTGTACGTTTCGCTTTTGGCTCATCGCTTGCGCAAGAGACGGAATTTCTAGTTCTTTTACAAGCTTTGCATACTGCGCCGTTGGATAACTGGATAAATAAAAGCCAAGCGCTTCTTTCTCATTATTTAATTGTTCAATAAAAGATAGCTCTTCTCCTTGTACGTATACTGATTTTGGGACACTTTCTTCCCCCAATTCACGCGCAAGGCTTGCATACTCTAAAGCACCCTTAATACTGTTAAACAAAGTTGTTCTCGAAACTTGAAAATCATCGAAACAGCCAGCCCAAACAAATGCCTCTAAATTACGCTCCGTAACAAACTTTGCTGGCATACGAAGACAAAACTCAAATAAATCTTGAAATGGATTTCTTTCTCTTTCCTCGATCACCGCATTCACTGTAGCCATCCCGATATTTCGAATCGAAAGCAAACTATAGCGAATTGCATTCCCTTCTATTTGGAAATTATAACTACTTCTATGAAGAGACGGCGGTAAAACATAAAAACCTTTGCGCTTCGTTTCACGTATATATTGCACAATCTTATCTTCGTTACCTATCGCACTGGATAAGAGTGCCGTCATAAACTCTAAAGGATAATTCGCTTTTAAATAAGCGAGCTGATATCCAATCATACTGTACGCTACAGCATGGCTTCGGTTAAAACCGTAATTTGCAAATCTAACAATTAAATCATAAATTTGTTCTGCAGATGTTTCATCGTATCCATTTCGTAAACACCCTTGTACAAAATGCTTTCGTTCTTGATCTAAAATCTCACGGTTTTTCTTACTCACTGCACGGCGGAGCAAATCGGCTTCTCCGAGTGAAAATCCCGCTAACTGCGAAGCAATTTGCATAATCTGTTCTTGGTATACAATAACGCCATATGTGCTTTTTAAAATTGGCTTTAAATCTGAATGTAAATAATGAATTTGACGCTTCCCGTGCTTTGACTCAATAAAGGTTGGGATTTGTTCCATTGGCCCTGGACGATATAAAGCGTTGACGGCAACAATATCTTCAAACTCATTTGGTTTTAAACCGCGGAGTACATTCCGCATTCCCCCAGATTCGAGCTGGAATACACCTGTTGTATCTCCTCTTCCTAGTAATTGGAATGTCTTTTCATCTTGAAGAGGTAAATTCCGTATATCAATTTGTTTACCCGTTTTGTTCACAATAAATGTAAGAATATTTTCAAGTAACGTTAAATTACGTAAGCCTAAGAAGTCCATTTTTAACAGACCAAGTTCTTCTAACACTTCTGCTGGATATTGCGTTACATATACATCGTTATGTCCTTCTTGAATCGCAACACTTCCCGTTAATGGCTCCTGACTCATAATGACCCCTGCTGCATGAATAGACGTATGACGTGGTAAACCTTCTACACGCTTCGCAATTTCAAAAACACGCTCATGCAAGAGATTTCCTTGTACAAATTCACGAAGGGACCCGGATTCTTCATGTGCTTCTTTTAATGTAATCCCAATCCTTGATGGAATCAGTTTCGAAAATATGTCAATATCTCTCGGCGGAAGCCCCATTACGCGGGCGATATCCCGAATCGCTGCTTTTGCAGCAAGCGTTCCGAACGTAACAATTTGGGCAACGCGAAGTTGACCATATTTATCTTTTACATAACGAATCATCTCATCACGTCTAATGTCCGGAAAATCAATATCAATATCTGGAAGCGTAACACGTTCAGGATTTAGAAATCGTTCAAACAGCAAGTTGTACTCAATTGGATCGATATCTGTAATTTCTAACACATAAGAAACAAGAGAACCTGCTGCTGAGCCACGGCCCGGTCCTGTTAAAATACCATGTTCATGTCCGTATTTCATAAAGTCCCAAACAATGAGAAAATAATCACTAAATCCCATGCGAGAGATAACTTCAAGTTCATGATTCAAACGTTTCCTATGTACATCTTGAACCGCCCCATATCGCTTATTTAGCCCCTCTTCACAAATGCGGCGCAAATAAGCATCCGATGTTTCGTTAGATGGAACAGGAAACTTTGGCAATTGATTGACGTGGAAAGGAATTTCTACGTGGCAACGTTCAGCTATACGAACTGTATTTTGAAGAGCTTCTTCTGCATGAGAAAATAAAGCTTCCATTTCAGCCGATGATTTTAAATAATACTGGTCTGTTTTGAGCCTTGGTCTGTCTGGATCAGTCATCTTTGTTCCGCTCTGAACAGATAGCAAGCATTCCTGCACAAGCGCATCGCTTTGGTTCACATAACGAACATCATTTGTCGCAACGACTGGAATGTTTATTTCGTTTGCAAATTGTGGTAATTTTTCTTGCAAGAATAGTTCATCCTGAATTGCGTGATGCTGCAAACTCATATAAAAACTTCCAAACATATTTTGATACGCACGAGCTACTTCTTCAGCAATCTCGTCTCTTCCTTGTAGCAATAACTGTTCAATTTCCCCATCTTTTCCTGGAGAAATCGCAATCAACCCTTTTGCATAATGAGAAAGCCACTTTTTCGGAATCCCGCCTTTAGACTTAGTCATGATGGTGCTAGAAATTTTCAATAAGTTTTGGTATCCCATCTCATTTTCTGCTAACAGTACAAGCGGATAGGATCGCTCTTCTTCCTCACTAAAAACAGAGGCTGTTAATCCGATAATTGGCCGTATGCCATTCTTCTTACATGCTTTATAAAATGGAATCACTCCGTACATCACATTTTCATCTGTAATTGCAAGCGATGAAAATCCAAGCTCTTTCGCACGGCTTACAAGTTCATCAATTTTACAAGCACTTTTTAACAAACTATAAACGGTTTGACATTGTAAATGCACAAACTTCACTGTTGTACCCTCTCTTTATCTATTTGACTACTTTCATTATAGGTGATGAAGAAAGCGGAAATCAAAACATACTTCTTATACTTTGTCCATATATATGGAGGAGAAAGGGGAATGACGATGGATGTAAGACAAACTTTTTTCTCTCTTCTCATTACAACTTACTTTATTGCCTTTGGAGTAATGCTTGGTGGTTCTTTAATCGGAGGAATTGGAGCATTTCTTGTTGGAAAACCAGCTCTTACTGCCATAAATCAATTCGCAGAAAATTTACGTATTTGGGCACTCGTTGCAGCAATTGGCGGAACTTTTGATACATTTTATAGCTTTGAACGAACCTTTTTCGAAGGTGCCACAAAAGATATTGTGAAACAAATTTTACTTATTTTTTTCGCAACAGGCGGCATGCAAACGGGCCTTATTATTATTAAATGGATTACGCAGGATCATGTATGAGGGTTCCAAGCGCTACAATAGCAAAAAAGTGGTATTTATTTTTAGGTGGCGCTGCCGTTGGAGGAATTTTGAGTTGGTTTATTTTTTTGTACATATACGGCGTTTTTCAAGAAGATTATGCAAAAAAAATTGTGTTTCAAGAAACGGAAATTACAAGGCTAAAAAAGAATCTTCATGTTCTTACGGAAGATCGTACTAAATTAAATGAGGAAAATAAAAGCCTTTTAACGATCCAAGAAATTAAAATTGAGATTCCGAATCATGATAAATACGATTTAGACCGTGTTACTCTTGAAAATATGATTACTTCTCTTCAAGAAGACCTTCAGCACCTCGTAACAAAAAACGTTCAAAGCGTAGCAAAAAACAAAGAATTGTTAATAAAAGCAATTGAAAATAAAGTATACAAACATTATGACCGAAGCTACCGCTTTAAAATCGAAACAATTTCCTTTGATACTGTGCTCGAAATTAGCATCAACATAAAACAAGAAAAGTAGAGCTTCTGAGCCCTGCCTTTCTTGTTTTTAACACATGAAGTACTTGTTTTATTTACAGATCTCACACAAGTCCGTGAAAAGACGATCTGCTTCTTCCCAAGAAGATGCTTTCGCACCAGAAGCCATCGGATGACCTCCGCCGTTATACTGCATCGCTAATTTATTAATTACCGGTCCCTTTGAACGAAGACGAACGCGAATCACATCTTCCTCCTCTAGAAATAGAACCCAAGCTTTTAATCCATCAATATTGCCAAGCGCTCCAACAACACCAGATGCCTCTGAAGGAAGTACATCAAATTCTTCTAGTACTTCTTTTGTCAGCTTAATATAAGCTGCACCTTCCTCTGTCATCGTAAAGTTTTGTAAAATGAATCCATTTAAACGAGCGATTTTCTCTTTCGTTTTATACATTTCATTATATAACTCTGGAAAGTCCACTCCCATTTCTACAAGTTCGCCTGCATAGCGAAGTGTTCTTGCTGATGTATTTGGGAATAAGAAGCGACCTGTATCTCCAACAATCCCAGCTAAAATAAGACGAGCCGCTTCTTTTGAGATTGTTAAACCTTTATCTTTTCCGTAAGAGTAAAACTCATAAATAAGCTCACTTGTAGAACTTGATGTCGTATCAACCCACGTAACGTCCCCGTATGGATCTTCATTTGGGTGATGATCAATTTTAATAAGCTTCTTTCCTTTCATATAACGCTGATCACAAACACGCTCTTGGTTCGCTGTATCACAAACGATAACAAGCGCATTTTCATAAGTCTCATCATCAATTTCATCCATTACTCGTAAATACGATAAAGAAGGTTCATTGTATCCAACCATATAAATCTTTTTCTCTGGGAACGATTCTTGAAGAATGGTTCCTAACCCACATTGTGAACCTAATGCATCTGGATCTGGGCGCACATGACGGTGAATAATAATCGTATCAAACTCTTTAATCGCTGTTAAAATTTGTTCGTGCATATGTATAGTCTCCTTTTTATTGATTTCTACCTCTGTAATCAATTTTCTCACTTTATCCTTCATTATAACTGAAAATAATTTATCCATGTGGACAATTGCTTTATAATAATAGTTAGAAAGTTTCGATAATGTTTTTTATTTTCACTTATCATGGGGCTGAAACAGAATCTGACCGCTTCTATGCTCGGGCGGACACTCTCTCCCACCTAAAAAGATGGGGTTTCAGTTCAGTTTTATTCAGTTTATTTTCCCGCCATATCAGTCTCGGCTATGAAAACAAAAGGGATTCTCCACTCGTTCCCTCCCTTTGTTTTCACTTGGCATGGGGCTAAAACAGGCACTGACCGCTTCTATGCTTGGGCGGACACTCTCTCCCACCTAAAAAGATGAGGTTTTATTTTTAAATTTACCTAAATACAAAATAACGGAGGATCATATCATGCCAGTATTAGTCTTTTGTATTATCATCTCATTTATGTTGTATCTCTTCTATAAAACAAAATATTTTCGTACAAATCGTCCGATGGAAAAAGGATGGCTTGCTGGAAAATCCGCAATGGCGCTCGGTGTATTCGTTGCGCTATTTGGTGCAAACCAATTTTTCTTAGAACTCTCTACCGCACGTATTATCGTTGGCGTGTTATTTATCTTATTTGGTGGTGCAAGTATTTTTAATGGATTCCGTCAGTATAAACATTTCTCACCTCTTGCAGTCGAAGAAGCAGAAGCGTATAAAACAATGTAAAAAGCATCAGCATTTATGCTGATGCTTTTTACATTGTTTTATTTTTAAAATCATATATGCAACAAATGCAGGTGGAATATTAAAAGGACTTCCTTGCACGTGAAAATGTAATTGTTCTTCTTCAAAAGACATATTTTTATACAACTCTTGTTGTGAAAGCTTTGTTCGTTGTTTTTGCTCGTTTAGCCCTTCAATGTAAAGATACTGAATAGGTATCATGGCAAGAAAATAAAACAATGCAACACCACCAAAAAAGAGCAACTCTGATGACATAGTGAACACCATCCTTTTTTCTTTTATATACAAATTATCTGATAATTAGATTATACTACATTTCAATTACCAAATGAAGGGAATTATATATATATATCCATTTTTAATATCCCAACATATAAGTCGCTGCTATGAAGAACAAAAGGTCATTTTCTCCTTTTGGTTTCACTTGGCATGGGGCTGAAACAGGATCTGACCGCTTCTACGCATGGCAAGATCCTCTCTTCCACCTAAAAAGATAGGCTTTCTTTCGGTTTTTCAATTTGTATTTATACATAAAAAAAGCTGAATGAACCTCCCTATAAAAAAGGATTCTTCATTCAGCTCTTTTCCATACTTATCGATCAATCAGCTGTACCATTAACAGTGCTTTCCCAACAACCTCTCCTCCGTGACGCACTTCCACATCTACCTTTCCAAATTTACGACCGATTTCTAACACCTTTGGATGTACAGAAACAACATTGTCAATTTGAACCGGCTTTACAAAATAAATTGTTAAATTCTCGACAATCGAATCACTTTTTTTCTGCGCACGGATGGCGCGATTTGTTGCTTCTGTGACAACGGTTGTAAATACACCATATGATAA
>NZ_JBFTMC010000077.1:0-21591 GCF_056396765.1 Bacillus sp. 05T22 | reverse complement strand
CGTGTAGGTCTCCCCCTTGGTGAACGAAATACCATTCTCCTTCGTACTGAACCCAGCCTTCGTTCGTATATAACGCACCGTCTGCTCCTAATAAATAACATGAACCTTGATTAAAAATATTACCCGTTTTCATTGCTCCACTTTCATCAAAGTAGTACCACTTTCCTCCATCACTTAACCAGCTATTACTTTTCATTGCCCCATCCGCATTCAAGTAATACCATGTACCATTATCCTTTAACCACCCTGTTTTCTTCACACCATTTTGATCATAGAAATACCATGTATTTCCCTCTTTTGTCCACCCCGTTTTCTGCATTTCCTGTTCTGTTTTTGGAGTAAGTTGTTTTACAGCTTCTTGGTTTTCAGCATGAGATACTGCAGGCACTACAAACATCGCAGACATTAAAACTGGTAAAATATTTTTCTTCATTTTCCATATCCCCCAAATAATGAATAATTTGTATTTTTATTTCCATAAAGAGAATTATATTACGATATCCTAATATAATCAACACTTTTGTAATATAATTGCAATAGTTTTAATTTATAAGTAACAAAAACCACTTAAGGGTAATTTTAATTACTTTTTTGTTACATTCATATTTTAAAAGTCACTATTTCTTGGAGACACTAAAAGTAGATGGAAAGTTAGAGCAACAAATTGATATTAGTAAAATAACAGGTACAATGGATACGAATTACACAACAAAAATCGGTGTAGATGGCAAAGGAACTTTATTCGGCAACAACTTTAACGCAGCATTAGATGAAGTATCAATTCTAAAAAAAGCAGGAACAGCTGAAGATGCGCAAAAGATGTATCAGTCCGCTCCTCCTATCTCTGTTACTAACATTTCAATTGATCAACCAACTGTACAATTAAATGTTGATGGCTACACATATTTAAAAGCTGACATCAAACCTTCAGCTTCAGCTGCAACAAATAAAAAAGTGACTTGGAAAAGTAGTGACTCGAGTATCGTTGCACTTGAAAATCAAAATGATACGATCAACGCAAAAGCTTTGAAGCCTGGACGTGTTGTTTTAACTGCATCGACGGAAGATGGAAACTATAATAAATACGTTTATATTCAAGTTAAATAGCGAAAAAAAGCGGCTCACAATGATTGTAAGCCGCTTTTCACTACTCTTTAATATTTACTCCATACTCCTTAAACCACACATGAATTTGTGCCAAATGTGCCAATAGTTGTGGCCCGGTCATCAACTGGCCAAACCACGGCGTTTGAAACGCACTACCACCTGATTGAATCAACCCTTGTAATTGTTCTTTATCAAACAACTCATGCAAAATTGAGTTTTTATCCGTTAAAAGATTCTGTAACCATACTGTTACTGCTTCTGTGTAGTGCGGATTGTGCGTTTTGGGATACGGACTTTTCTTTCTATATAATATATCATTCGGTAATACACCTTCTAATGCTTTACGTAATAGACCTTTTTCGCGATTTTTATACATTTTCATTTCCCAAGGAATATTCCACGCATATTCGACAAGACGATGATCCGCAAATGGAACACGTACCTCTAAACTCGCCCCCATACTCATGCGATCCTTTCTGTCTAATAATGTCGTCATAAACCAAACCATATTCAAATAAAATAATTGTCGTCTTTTTGCTTCAATTGTACTTTCTCCTTCTAACACCGGTACTTCCTGTATTGATTCTTCATAACGCCGCTGTACATATTCTTGCAGTTTTAATTTATCACGCCATTTTTTTTTCAGAAGTTGTTCACGCGCCTCTGTAGAACGCATCCACGGAAATGCACTTGATTGCAAATCATCTTCCCGGTAAAACCATGGATAACCTCCAAAGATTTCATCGGCACATTCGCCCGACAAACCGACGACAAAATCTTGTTTAATTTCTCGGCAAAACCATAATAATGAAGAATCGATATCTGCCATACCAGGTAAATCGCGAACGAGTACTGCTTCTGTTAAATACTCCGCTAACTGTTCATTGGAAATCACACAACGGTGATGAATTGTACCAAATGTTTCTGTCATCAAATCAATAAATGGTGCATCTGAATTTGGTTGAAAAGCATTTGCTTTAAAATATTTTTCATTATCTTCATAATCAATCGAATACGTATGCAACTTCCCTTTCCCTTCTCTTTCATATGCCATTGCCGCAAACGCTGTAATGGCACTTGAATCTACCCCACCCGACAAAAATGTACATAACGGTACATCTGAAACCAATTGTCTTGTAATTGCATCCTTAAGCAGGAACCGTACTTGTTCTACTGTTTCTTCAAATGAATGTTCATGTTTTTTACTCTCAACATTCCAATAGCGCCATATACATAAACCATCTTTTGAAAAAGTAAGAACATGACCTGGACGTAGCTCTTGAATTCCTGCATAAATACCATGTCCAGGTGTTCGAGACGGTCCTAACCCAAATATTTCTGATAGTCCCTCTGTCGTAACTTCTGTCTTTACATCTGGATGAGCTAAAATAGCTTTTAATTCTGAAGCAAACAATAATCTTCCGTTTTCATATTTATAAAATAATGGTTTCACACCTAATCGATCCCGTGCAATAAACACTTGTTCTTTTTTCTCATCCCAAACCGCAAAAGCATATATTCCATTTAAATGATTCACACATTCTTCTTTCCATTCGATATAAGACGCTAATAATACTTCCGTATCAGAATGCCCTTTAAATCTATAACCTCTTTGCATTAATTCTTTACGAATATCTTCTGTATTATAAAGTTCCCCATTATAACAAATTGTGTAATACTCTTCTTCTTTCATACATGTACATGTCATCGGCTGTTTCCCACCTTCAGGATCAACCACAATTAAACGTTTATGCCCAAAAGCAACATGCCTTTTGATCCAGACATTCGTATCATCTGGACCGCGCTTTGCAAGTGTTTCTGCCATCTTCGTAACCGTTTCTCTTTCACCTTCTAACGACCGCTTATAATCAATCCATCCTGTAATCCCGCACATATAAATCATCCTTCCTATCCTATATCCGTATAACTTTACTCCGTTCAAAACCCAAATAGAACCAAAAAGGCTGAACTGAAACAACTGCACGTAAAAGCCTAATTGATGAGGGCTAACGATCCAGACGGAATTTCTCCGTCCAGATAAAAAATTCACTGTATGAAGCATGTTTTTATTCTATGCCCACCTTTCTTTAGGTGTTCCATAGTTATAAAGAATGCCTGAACTGTCTATAACAGGAATAACTACTTCTATAAAAGGAGAAATCACGAATGAAACAACGCAAACATATTTTGTATAATCAACCGCGTGCTCATACAATTGGGAATGTGGAATATATAAACAATGAATGGATATTCTTTGATGATGAAAATGATGAAGCATTTTTGCTTGAAGATATTATTGAAGATGGATTTGAAGTTTTATATAACAACAATTGGCTACCGGCAAGATTCTACGAACAAAACATATTACAAATTGCAAATGAACATCATCCATTGCAAAATGGTGAAATGATACGAATTCGTAAAAAATTACTACTCAGTTATCATGAATGGTTAGAAGAACTATCCGATTCCGCTTTTGCGTTATTTGCAGAAACATTGCAGTCCTTCAATTATTCTTTATATGACTGTATATATTGTCATAATTTCTTATCGTTTCAGCCGAAAGAAGGGCCTTGTGAAGGTGTAAACCTGCTATTATTTGATAACGAAAAAATGATTTGCTCGTTGCACCATCATTACGTTCGGTATTCCACTTGTAATAAGAATATATTTCAATTTACAAAAACAAACGGGGAACAACTACATATAGAATCTACGTGAATACAAAAATAAGAAGAATCACTCATTCTCTATAGAACGAGCGATTTTTTTATTTTTGTTACAATAGCTATACCTCGTCTCTATCTTTTCCGTAATCAAACCTCATAAATGTATTTCATTTCATATAAGTTCAAATTTGACAAACCATTAAAGAAAAACCATCTTATTCTCCTTTACAGAAAAATAAGATGGTTCTATTTTACGCAAATGGTGAAAATCCCATCGGTAATCGTAATCCAAGATATAGTACAATAACAAGCGCAATAATAAATTGAACCCAAAACGCCCCTGCCGGTTTCTTCTTACTTGTTTTCACAAGAACCATTTCCATTGCAGCAATAACCCAAACGCCAACTAACATTTTTAGGCCATACCACATATGCATGTTCCCTGTTGCTGTTTTCATAATGCTTTGATACAGTAAGAAACCCGTTACAATGATGATGATATACACAAGACGAAGCCCCATATGTACGCCTTTACCTTTTCTTCCTGCCGTATACATAGAATACGCCACAAAGAATAAAATAAGCCCTAGTGCCCACGCTGTAATATGCATGTGTGTTGTCACGATATCCCAACCTCCTCTTTTCCCACTTTTTCACTTTATATGATACCATGTCCACTTCTTTTCAGGAAATGTTTCGCTTTTTTACATTTAAATGATATAATATTTAGAGTATTTATAAACTTCTTGTAATAACAAAAGGGGGAACAATCATGATTCAAACAAAGGATATTATCGAACTAACAGACACATATGGAGCTCACAACTATCATCCGCTACCAATCGTAATTTCGAAAGCAGAAGGAGTTTGGGTAGAAGATCCTGAAGGAAACCGCTACATGGACTTACTTAGTGCATATTCTGCGGTAAACCAAGGACACCGTCATCCGAAAATTATTGACGCTTTAATTGAACAAGCAAACCGTGTTACGTTAACTTCACGTGCCTTCCATAGTGATCAATTAGGTCCTTGGTACGAAAAAGTAGCGAAATTAACAAATAAAAATATGGTACTTCCAATGAATACAGGTGCGGAAGCTGTTGAAACCGCAATCAAAACAGCACGTCGCTGGGCATATGATGTGAAAAAGGTAGAAGAAAATAGAGCTGAAATTATCGTTTGTGAAGATAACTTCCATGGTCGTACAATGGGGGCAGTTTCCATGTCATCCAATGAAGAATACAAACGTGGCTTCGGACCAATGCTTCCTGGCATTATTGTAATTCCTTACGGTGATTTAGAAGCATTAAAAGCTGCAATTACACCAAATACAGCTGCATTTATTTTAGAACCAATTCAAGGAGAAGCAGGAATTAACATTCCACCAGCTGGATTCCTAGAAGAAGCATACGATATATGTAAAAAAGAAAACGTTTTATTTGTAGCTGACGAAATTCAAACTGGTTTAGGCCGTACTGGTAAACTATTTGCATGTGATTGGGACAACGTAATTCCTGACATGTACATACTTGGTAAAGCACTTGGCGGCGGCGTATTCCCAATTTCTTGCGTCGCAGCAAATCACGATATTTTAGGCGTATTCGAACCAGGTTCTCACGGCTCTACATTCGGTGGTAATCCACTTGCATGTGCTGTTTCTATTGCAGCTCTTGACGTATTATTAGATGAGAAATTAACAGAGCGTTCTCTTCAATTAGGTGAAAAATTAGTAGGACAATTAAAAGAAATTGATAATCCTATGATCACAGACATCCGTGGTAAAGGATTATTTATCGGAATCGAATTGAACGAGCCTGCTCGTCCATATTGCGAAAAATTAAAAGAAGCAGGTTTATTATGTAAAGAAACACATGAAAATGTAATTCGTATCGCACCACCTCTTGTTATTTCTGAGGAAGACCTAGAGTGGGCATTCCAAAAAATTAAAGCGGTATTATCTTAATCAAAACAAGCTGCCTCTTACGAGGCAGCTTGTTTTATGAAACAATCATTTTTGAGAAAAGTAATATCCCAACGATAACCGGAAATAGAAGCAACACACCTGCTATACAGGAGACAATCACATGTTTCAATTCCCACCAATCATTTCTTATCCCTTTCCGAAACCAAAACAATGAAAAAGGTATAATGAATATCACTGCCGTTACCAATCCTGGAACATATCTTTCTGTCAAAATTGCCCCAGTGATATGAAACAACCCATTCATAAAAATCATCGCTTGTATAACGAGCAATATATAAAGCGTGACTTTCTTTTTAAATATAGAATGAATACACACAAGCAGAAAGACAATGCTTGTTAACAAACATAATGCAATGAAGAAATATTGTTTTTGCCCCGCGTTTTCTTCCATACGAATCGGTTGGAAATACTTCATTTCAGGGAAAAAGTAATATTCCTCAGCATTATGAAATGCAAATAGAATAGGGATGAGCCAAATATATAACGTACTATTTGACCAAGTTTTGAAGCGTTCCAACATGCTGCACCGTTATTGTCACTTCATCACCAGCGCTTAGAAATTTAGGTGGTATAAACCCTTTCCCAACTCCCGCTGGTGTTCCAGTTGCAATAATATCCCCAGGCTCTAACGTCATCCCTTTACTTACGATAGAAATAATATCTTCTATTGAAAACATCATATTTGCAGTATTTGAAGTTTGCCGAACCTCTCCGTTCACTCTTGTTTCAATATCTAATTGATTCGGGATTTCAATAGCCGTCTTATGAACTAAATACGGCCCCATTGGGCAAAATGTATCAAAACTTTTTCCTAAGAAAAATTGTTTATGTTTTCTTTGAATATCTCGAGCAGTTATGTCATTTACAATTGTATAACCGAAAACATATTCAAGCGCCTTATCTTTTGCAATTTGTTTTCCGCGTTTCCCAATCACAATTGCGAGTTCTCCTTCATAATCTAGTTCACTCGTTGCATGCGGATGACTGTGAATTTTCTCTCCATTCCCGATAACCGTCGTCGGCGCCTTTGTGAAAATCATGATATCTTTCGGAATAGACTCTTCTCCACCCATCTCTATCGCATGATCACGATAGTTTTTTCCGACGCAAAGAATATTCTTTCTTGGTCTTGGAATAGGTGCTAATATTTTAACGTCTTGCAATGGATAATACGCCGTCGTTTCATTTTCCTTTGCCCAATTTACAATTTCTACCACTTTTTCAATAAAAGCATTTCCTTTTTCGATACACTCTAGCATTGTAATAGGGACTGTAATCTTTTCGCCTTTTTGCCGCTGTGCTTCTCTAATATGCAGCACTTTTTCTTGATACTCATCCACAATGCCAACAAATACTTTCTCTTCCTTCTTCACTGTAACAAATCGCATGATTTCCACTCTCCATCCTAAAACTCATACAATGTAATTGTATTCGCATTCCTTTAAAAAAAACCTGCCAATACATTTTAATTTTTACAAGATTCTTCATTTTTTACACTGTCCGATGTTATTTTGGAATAAAATGTAGAATTTTTACTTTTTTTATCGAAGCTATTTCTTTTTTATGGAACTTTTGTATAATATGTACTACATATATACTTAAAATTTATAAAGAGATGGAGCCGATTCTATGTTTGAGCAAGCGATTGAAAAAAAACGTGAGAAAATGATGTATTTTGCTGAACGCTACGGAATAACTTCTCAAAAAACAGTGGATTGTAGCCAAGAACTGGACAGGCTCTTAAATGTTGTTTGGCTTTTGAAAGTAGATTTCACCTCAACTTATACTATAGACGAACACATACAATGAAGTGTGTGTCTTTTATTTGAAAAAAGACACATTTTAATGAACACGCCCATACAATAATAGAAAAGGATTTTTTTACGATCCTTTATTTTTTAATATTGAACACGCATAATAACAGCAATAAAAATTTTATTTATGAAAGGTGTTTGCTATGCCAGCGATGGTTGGACATATTCATATCGTTAACATTGGATCAAGTGGTATTTTTCATGTTGGAGATGTATTTGCAATTAGACCGATTAGTTACTCACGTGCTTTTGCAGGAGCTGGTTCTTTTAATGTTGGTGAAAATATTTCAGTATACAATTATCAAAATACGACAACAGTCAATGATACAGACATAATCGATCAAGCTATAATTGGATCAAACTAAAGGAGGCGAATGATAAGTGAACTTTTATGTACAGCAAAGTATTATCATTAACAAGATAAGAATCGAGAGCATTACAACATCATCTGTTTTTCAAATTGGAAGTGCCGGCAGCATTAAGGCACTATCTAAATTTTCCAATACCGGTGGATTTACAGCGCCGCTTCGCCCCTTGAAATCGAAAGGACAAATTATTTCTATTAAACCATGATGAGTTCTTCTTAAGCTCTTTATGTCATAAACATATAGAGCAAGCATATGTCCCTCCCTATTGAAAAGGAGGTTTCACACAGTGAATCAAGATGTATACATTTACCTACAACAATTTCAACAAGTTCTTCAAAAACAGCAAGAAACAATCCATGCATTAGAAGAGCAAGTACGGACATTAAAAGAAGAGCTTGATGAACTAAAAGGCCGGCCCTCCTCTTCTATAGGAAAAGTAGAATATAAATTCGATCAATTAAAAGTAGAAAACTTAAATGGTACGTTAAATATCGGCTTAAATCCATTCGCAACTAAAGGGCAACAAATTGAAGATTTTGAAGTAGATACAGAAACATTAAAAGTAAATCCAGAAACACAAACAACTCCCGATTTTTATCAAGGCATTATTCAAGAGATGCATCGCTATTTAGATGAAGAAGCATATAGCAGAATTCTTCATTTTGAACAAGAACAGCGGACGCCGCTCGATGATATGTATCGACAAATGATGATTGACGATATAAAAAAACAAATGGAGCATCGCCTTCCTTACTATTTATCACAAGTACAGCCGTATGAGGACATTACATCAAACCCCGAATATATGAAAGACGTAATTATTCAAGCTATGAAACAAGATATTGATAAAGCATTCCTTTCCTTTATTCAGCACATACCGAATAATTTTCGAAAGGAGTAAGTTTACATGAACTTTAACGTGGTTAATTGTGAAATGAAAGTTGGTCAGATTAAAATGAACGGGGTATCTTCATCTGCACTTTTTTTAATCGGTGATGCAAACCTCCTCATTCTCTCTTCTATTCTCGATACGCCTTTTGAATCAATGACTGAAGGTCCATTTGTACCTCTCGTAATTGCCGCGCCTACTACTCCAGGTTAAGGAGGGAGCTTTATGCTTCAGCACATTTCAGTTGTTCATCAATCCAATATTATCTCTATGGGGATTTCTGGTGTTTTTCAAGTTGGCGACGCAAAACAGATGGAATTAAAAAGTCGAGCGCTTATTGTACACCGTGAAATTCCTTACTATTTAAAAGGCGAAGGAAAATTAGAGGCTTATAAAATCTTTACAGATGATGAAATCACAATTCCCACCCGATCAACCGATGTCAAAATGAATATTATAAATGAATGTCCCTTTATTGAAGTAGGTGATGTTACGATTCGGTCCTTATTAAATTCTGCTTGCTTTCAAATTGGCTCCGTTGACTACGCATTTAATAATTCACGTATTCTCCAAATTCGCCAATATATCACAGATGAACCTTTGAACAAATAAATCATATAGTAATGTTAAAGAAAAGTGTTTAGGTAGGTGAATAACATGCCCTCTGTCGTTGGAAACCTCGTTGTTCAAAATAGTAACGGCTCTTTTAACTTAGGTGACTTCTATAATGTCTCTCCTAAGGAAAATACAAAGGCATATAACGGTTCAGGAGCATCAAATGTTGCTTTTGTTGTTAATACATTTAACGGTGTCAGCGCAACAAATACATTCGATTCAGATGTTGCGGATCAAGATCAAATTGGAACGGCTTAAAAAAAGTAGGAGAATTGTTCTCCTACTTTTTTCGTTCTTTTGATTTTCTTGTTCGCGCTTCAATAAGTGTAATCATTCTTATTGTTTAACCTTTGAATGATAACCCACTTTCCTTCAAAGCAGTTCTAAGTTTAGGTAAAGATGCTGGCCCCATACCGTGCAGTTGTAAAATCTCTTTCTCACTACATTTTGAGAGCTGCTGCAAAGAAGTTATTTCATTGTGTTCCAATGCTCTTCTTGCTGGTGCCGAGAGAAGTGAAAGAAATCCACTCTCTGGTTTTCGTTCTTTCTCACAGATCGGACAAGAAGAGCAATCGCTACTTTTATAATATTGGTGTCCATTGTTGCAAGTTCTTAAACTTTTTTTGGAAGTAACCATTTTACATACTCCCTTCCTAAAGTTACATCTTTCCTCTGTTTCACATTTATACTTTGATGTATGTTTCACTCACTTTGTTAATCAACATGTACTATGTGATTTCCATCAAAGAAATATAAGCACTTTTCTTTCACTGGATGATGTAAACTTTTCTCTAACGCTTTCGCATATAATGAAAGCTGTACTTTATAACGTTCTTCTAAAATCGGCTTTGCTTGGTCGAATCCACCTGGGAACTTTCCTTCAATTGTATCTGTTTTAAAATCAATTAATACAACTCCGTCTTCCTCTTCTATCATACAATCAATAACTCCTTGGACAAGTACAGATTCTCTGCTCTGATTTTGCCAATCTTGATACGCTTCTTCCGCTGAAAGCATCATCGTAAACGGCACTTCACGTTCTACACTTTTCGCAGCTAACACACGCTTACCAAGATCCGTATCAAAAAACGCTACAATTCGATCAATCGCAATTTCTTCTGCTTGCTCAAATGTTAGTAATTCTTTATTTACCATTTCCGCAATTTGCTCTTGAACGGTTTCAAGCGTGATCGGTTTTTGTAAATTAACATGTTGCATTACGGCGTGAACAGCTGTTCCCCGTTCAGCATAAGTTAACCCCTTTTTCTCCATAAAACGAGGACGCGTTTTTATAGGAGTACGAAGTTTTTTAATAAAGGCATTATCACTTCCATCTTCCGATTGATAATTCCGCTTTATCTCAGTAACAGACTGCTTCGCCCGATGCGCTGTTGCACCTTCATACGCATATTCCCAAGTTAAACGAGCATACACCTCTTCTTTTCGTTCACTTTCTAGAGGAACAGGTTTTTTCTCACGAAGCGCTTCTAACAATTCTTGCTTTTCTTCTTGTACTGGTTCCGGTGCAAGTAAAGTGCTACCATCAATCACTTCCACTTTCCAGCTCGCATCGTATTCATAAATTTCATTTGGTATATTTCCTTGTCCAAGTTCAAGAAGCATTTCGCTATCACGATGTCTATATAGTGACGGTGCAATCCAATCTAAGTAACAAGATGCTCCTGCACGAACGTAATCCGGTAACAACCAATCTGTATGCTCACGCGGGTCAAGCCACTTTTCAATTTCTTTTTCTTTATCTTTCACCGTACCAATTAAAATCAATTTTTCTTTTGCACGCGTTAGAGCAACATATAATACGCGCATCTCTTCCGCAATTAGTTCCATCTTCATTTTACGTTTAATGGCTAGTTGTGATAACGTTGTATATTTAATTCGTTTACGAGGATCAATAAACTGTGATCCAAAACCGAAATCTTTGTGTAATAAGAATCGTTTCATTAAATCTTGTGTATTAAAACGGCGCCCAAGCCCCGCTACAAATACAACTGGGAACTCTAACCCTTTACTTTTATGAATCGTCATAATTCGAACCACATCTTCTTGTTCACTAAGCGCTCTCGCTGTTCCCATATCATCCCCGCGCTCTAAAATACGTTCAATAAAGCGAAGGAAACGGAATAACCCGCGGAAAGATGTTGCTTCGTACTGCCTTGCGCGATCATATAGTACGCGTAAGTTAGCTTGACGCTGTTTTCCCGCTGGAAGACCACCAACGAAATCATAATAACCTGTCTCACGATATACTTTCCAAATTAAATCAGAAAGAGACTGCTGGCGCGCAAATTCACGCCATCCTTGCAAGAGATTATAGAACCATTGTAATTTCCCATGTAATTCTGCCTCTTCTTCAAGCGGCGCGCCTTGTAAAAAGGAACGCATCACTTCATAAAACGAGCCTTTTTTCTCATGAGCACGTAACATCGCAAGCTCTTCATCATTTAACCCAACAATCGGTGAACGAAGCACAGCAGCAAGCGGAATATCTTGCATCGGATTATCAATTACCCGAAACACATTCATCATAACGGTCACTTCTGTCGCTTCAAAATAACCTGTCGCGAGCTCAGCGTAAACAGGAATGCCTTGTAATTTTAACTCTTCCATAATTTGCGGAGCCCACGGCATCGAACGAAGTAAAATGACAAAGTCACGGTATTTCACAGGGCGCATGCTATCTGTTTTACGATCATATACTTCATAACCTGAATCAACCATCGCTTTAATTCGCTGCGCCATTAAACGTGCTTCAAGCTGTGCTTTTTCTACTTCTACACCGTCTTCTCCCTCTACCGATTCTTCTTCCCCAGACTGATGAATACATAATAGTTCGGCTGCTACATCTTCTCCTTCTGGGTAGCTCGCACCTAACTTTAGTTCAGCATCAGCATCGTAATCGATTTCCCCGACAGTTTCGCCCATAATTTGTTTAAAAATAAAGTTCGTACCTGCTAGTACTTCATGACGACTGCGGAAGTTTTTGGCTAAATCAATCTTCATCCCGCCGTCTATTCCTTCAGGTGTAAAACGTTTATACTTTCCTAGAAATAAGCCAGGCTCTGCTAATCGGAATCGGTATATCGACTGTTTTACGTCGCCGACCATAAACAGATTACCTTCTTGTTCAGAGTCTTTCGTTACAAACTTAATAATTGACTCCTGCACAAAGTTCGTATCTTGATATTCATCGACAAGTACTTCGGCAAATTTATTCCGATATTGAAGCGCAACTGGTGATGGACGAAGCTCACCATCGTTCGTACGTTCACTTAAAATTTGTAAGCAAAAATGCTCTAAATCTGTGAAATCAACCATTCCTTTATCACGCTTTATCGTTTGAAAACGTTCAGTAAATACTTTTACAATCTGAACAAGCTTTTCTAGTACAGGGTGCATATCCTTGAAATCACGTAAAAAGCTTTCTGGTTTCCGGCTAAACAACTCTTCTTGTAGCTTCTTCACTTCATCTTTCGCTTTATTTCTAAGTGAATCTACTTGTTTGACAATCTCTTCATTGTAATCACTCTTTTTAATACGCTTTAACGTTTGCCACGAAACATTTTGCATCGCTTCATATACACTTGTCCAAGACTGATGTGCTGCACTAGATAACGTCCCGAGTAACACAAGGTCCGCTTGTAATGTCTCCATGCGAGGCGCTGGCCCATCCGGAAGCATAGCTAACTCAATTGCTTTCTGAATATGCTTTTCAGCTGTTTCCAGCTGAAACTTCACATCTTCTAATAAATAAGTTGCATACGTTAAGTCTTCAATTGATTTCCCTTCCACATCATATGCTTCGACAAGCTTATCTAGCCACTTCTCTGGATCTGGATGCGCCCTCGATTCCGTATGAAGCGCTAAAATCATACGCTGCAGGTCATCATCACTACGATCACTCGTATATCGGTCAACTAGTTCAAAGAAAATGTCATTTCCTTCGATTCCATATTCCTCTTCTAATATGTCATCTAATACTTCTTCTTTTAATAATTCATTTTCTGTCTGGTTAGCAATGCGAAAACGGGGATCAACATCGAGCATATAATAATACGTTCGAATCACTTGTAAACAGAACGAGTGAATGGTTGAAATTGATGCTTTATTTAATAAGCTGAGCTGTTTCCGAACATGCCCTGATCCTGGCTCATCAATTAATACTTTTTCTAACGCTTCACCAATTCTGTTTTTCATCTCTTGTGCCGCTGCATTTGTAAACGTTACGACAAGCAAGCGATCCACATCTACTGGATTCTCGGCATTAATAATTTTGCGAATAATTCTTTCTACAAGTACAGCTGTCTTTCCCGATCCCGCTGCCGCCGCTACTAAAATATCACGGCCATCTCGGGCAACTGCCTTCCATTGATCATCTGTCCATTGACTACCTTCWGGTTTCTKWGGCCAATTYTCTATCATTCTCCGCCAACCTCCTCTCTMATTTTCTCCATCGCTTCACTATCTTTCATATCTTTCAACGTACGAAACTGATTGTCTTCAAGTGATTCATCAAATTGACAAACAGAACGGAAATTACAGAATGTACAAGCTGCTTTTTTCCCCATTTTATACGGTGCGATATCAATAACACCTTCTGTAATGTCTTTCCCGATGTTTTCAAATGTATGATGTACATATTGCTGTAAAGTTGTAAATTCTTGCTCACTTGCAATACTAGAACGCGCACTAAAGCTACCATCTTTTTTCAGACCTGCAGAAATAATGTCTGAACTTCCCGTTGAAAGCTTGTTATCCATCAATCGAACAACATCCGCATCTCCTAGTACGAGACCTTTCATTTTAAATTTCTTTAAAATTTCCTTTTCAATCTCTTCTTCTGAAGCGTCGCCCTTCATCTCCACAATCGGATTATGGATATGGAAATATAAAACGCCAGCAGGTGATGCCGTTCCATCTTTTTTCATCCACGTATTCGCATTTGAAATAACAACGTCTAAATACGTTAACATTTGAAGTGCTAACCCATAATATACTTCTGTTAAATCTAAAGCTTTTGTGCTCGATTTATAATCAATAATGCGAAGGAAGGTACCATTTTCGTCTTCCGCTTTATCTACACGGTCAATCCGGCCAACAACTTCCATTTTCACACCGTTCGGCAACGAAAACTCCATCGGCGGAAGTGAGCCTGTCCCGCCCATACCAAATGGAACCTCTAAATCAACTGGCACAAATCCACTGGACTTCGCATGTTCACGAAGGATAAGTGACGTACGGAAAATGATTTGCTGTAACTTTTGTTTCAAATAATAATTCCGATTAGAACTTAATAAAATTTGTCTTTGTAATAACGGTGCGATTTCTTCAATTACTACGGCAGAAAGATGCTCACACTCTTTTATCGATAAATCAGCCCAAGTACGATTTTCCCTAAGTAACTTGTCTGCAATTTTCTTTAATGCTGCATGGAATAATTCGCYGATATCCGGTGCATCTAACTTGAAAATATCACGCTCTCTCAGCGATAATCCATGCTGCGCAAAATGAGCATATGCGCATCGATTAAATAATTCCATGCGAGAGACGCTTCCTTTAATTTTATCTCCGTATAGATCTCTACTTACAACCGAGCTAAGCTTCTGCGCACGGTTTCGATAAAATAAACTAGATAGTACACGACTACTTTTTTGCTTCCACTCGGGCGATGTAACATAGAAGTTGTAAACATCCCACCAAAAATCAAGGTTCCCTTCAAAACCATATCGTTTCCAATTTTGTAATTGCTGCGTTACATATGACAAGGTAACCTCTGGCGTTGCTACATACGAAATTTGTACCTGGCGAGATAAATCATTCACATCATTCGTTACAAATACTTCTTTAACAGAAGGAAACATTCTTTTCACTTTCTTAATAAAGCTAGATGAAAGTAGCGTCTTTCCTTCTTCATCCGCAAGGGGACAAGAAATATACAACTTCTCAGATGCACGAGTTACTGTTTGATAAATAACAAATTGCTCTTCTAATAACGTCTGCCTTGTTGTTGGTGCTAATTCTACACCAGCCGTAACGAGAAATTCCCTTTCTTCATCCGATAACATCCCTTCATCTGAAGGAGCTGCCGGAATGATTCCTTCATTCGCACCAATCACAAAAGCCGCGCGAATATCCGATAACCTTGAACGATCAATGTTCGCAATGAGCACTTGATCTAAAGAAGGCGGGATATTTGCAAATTGAAGTGCCTCAAGTCCCGTTGTCATTACATCGATAAACATTGAACGAGACATCTTTTCCTCACCAAGCATTTCTACAAATGTATCAAGAAGATTCATTACTTCTTCCCAAACTTGATCATGGTCACTTGCAAATAGAAAATCCCCTTCTGCCTCAGCACGCATACGCAAATCTTCCAGTTTTTTAGGAACATCTAATTCTTCTAAAAACAAATAAACCGCTTCACACATTTGTACAACTGAACTTGCACGTTTTAAACGCTTCTGCAAACGAATAATTGGTGTCCTTACCACATCACGAAGGCGGTTTATTTTCTCTTCCATTTCACGTTCGCTATCTGTTTGCATTCCGTTTACTCCATCTAGCGAACGATAACGACGATACGTCCACGGCTCATCTGCCGTCCATCTCTTTCCTTGTACGCCATATGCTAAACAGTAATTTTCAAACTCATCCATTTCTTCGCGCATTGATTCTTTTCTCACATCCAACGGATATAATAATTCCGTTTTTATACAGCGAAAAATAGCATCATAACGCCAATTCCCACTAATGACTTCTAGCGCAGAACGAATGCATTCAATCAATGGATGATGTGACATTGGACGCTTTTCATCGATAAAGTGCGGAATATCGTAATCAGTAAACAATGTTTTCATTACATCATAATAGCTTTCTCCATTACGAAGAAGAACCGTAATATCTCTGTAGCGATACTTCTCTTCCGCAACAAGTCTGCGAATTTCCCTAGCTACACCTTCAACTTCCGCTCGCAAGTTTGCCGCTGTATATAATGTAATGCCTGGTTCACTTTGGAACTTCTTAGACGGACGAGATTCAAACTCAGCTTCTAGATGTGCCAATGCTGGCGAAAGAAAACGTGGCTGTTCTCTCATTGAAATTGTACTTTCAACTGCGATTTTCTCCTCACGTGCCAGTTGTTTTACCTTTTCATACGTAAGTACTGTTTGATAAAACAAATCTAGTTCACTTGTTGGCTGCGATAATGTTTTTTCATCTACTGTTAACGTAATTGTTATTCTTGCTCCGCAAATCATGAGCTGTCTAATAATCTCTAATTCCCCAGGTGAAAATGAATGAAATCCGTCTATATAAATTTCTGCGCCTTTTACATAATCAGAATCCGGAAGCTTTTCTACAAGCAACTGTAAATAATCTTCTGAATCTAAATATTTACCAATTAAAGCCCGTTCAAAATCATCATATAAAAGCTGAAGGTCGTACATTTTATTTGCTAATAATTTTTGCTCATCACCGCTACTATGAGCATCTAACTGTTGCCACATCTCATATACATTCGATGGCGTTACATTATAACGTTTAAACTCGGCAATCATGCTGCCTAAATGTTCAAAAAAGCCATTTTGTTCTGCTGCTTTTTGAAACACATACAATCCTTCTTTACGCGCTTCTACAATTTTACGTAGTAACATATGCACGCCAGCCTCATCAATATGAAGGCGGCTTGCACCACCAACTTCTTGCAAGACCTTCCACGCTAACCTTGAAAAACTAAAAACTTGCGCCCTGATGGAGGCGCTAACTCCTTCATTACCTATTAAAGCTTGCTGCGTTTGGAACGTCATTTGTTCCGGTACAAGATATAAAATTGTTTCGCCTCTTGGACGCTGCCCTAATTCTTCTTGCACTTCATGTAAACAAAATGTACTTTTTCCACTTCCAGCTCGTCCAATCACAAATCGAAGCGACATGTAATCCCCACCTTTCACTTACATAACGAACGTTAGTTTGCTGTCATCATTGTATTATAGGACAGGAAAAAAGACAAACAGAGGCTGCTTGTCTTTTCCTTCCCTATAAGCTGTAAAGTGAAACTTTAATCAGCCCTCACCAATCATGTTTTTACGGGCAGTTTATCCCCCACCTAGCTTCTTTGATTTCCTTAGAATCTTGAGGGTGGGGAACCTACTGCCCGCAAATAGCGGGATAAATCATTTCATTATCCTTTTGAAAAATTCGTTTGCACTTCATGAATCGGCCAATAGCGTAAATCCACTTTCCCGACAACAGTATCTGCTTTTACAAATCCAAAATGCCTGCTATCCCAACTGCCGAGACGATTATCACCAATCACAAAAATATACCCCTTCGGAACAGCCTTTTCTCTCGTTAATTCTTCTAACGTAAAATCACCTGTCAACTGCCGGCCTTCCGCTTGCCTCTTATATGTTTCCAAATAAGGCTCATCAATAAATTGACCGTTTATATACAATTTGTCATGCTTATATTCAATCCGATCGCCTGGTAAACCGATAATTCGCTTTACATAGTCTTCCTTTTTATTCGCATGAAACACGACAACATCAAATCGGTTCAACTCCCCAACTTGATAGCTAACCTTATTCACAACAAGCATATTTCCATCTTGAAGTGTCGGCATCATTGACTTCCCCTCTACAACATACGTTGAGAAGAAAAACGTTCGAAAGAAAACAGCTAATAGCACACCTATAAAGATTGTTCTCATCCACTCTAGGCCTTCTTTTTTCAAAGCTCGCTTCATCTGTCTCTCCCCTCACCCTTTTCTATACTGGAGCCCTAATTATAGCGAAGACTAGTCTTAATGTAGTTCTAGCTTTACCTCAATCTTCTTACCGACATACCATAAAATAAAAATGACACCTATGACAATAATTGTTTTCACAGGCTTATGGATAAAAGAAGTTAAATCATGCCCAATATAACTTAAAATAAGAATCATGACTAACTTTCCAAGCGCTAACGCTAACACAAACTGCCTTATACTAATACGTGATAAACCAGCCACAACATTAATAAGTGCAGACGGCGTAAAAGGAAAACAAAATAATATAAAAATAGGTGCGAATCCTTTTCGCTCAATCCATCCCATCGCTTTGCGCACTTTCGGATGTTTATTCACAAACGAGAAGAATCGACTTCGTCCAAAACGACGAATAACTGAAAATACAATTAATGCACCGAGAACCGATCCAAGCCATGAATACAAAAAACCAAACCAAAACCCGAAGGCAACTGCATTTGCCATCACAAACAAAATAAGTGGCAGTGCCGGGATAAGCGCCTCTACCATCGGCAAGCCAATACCAAGGAGTGGTCCAAGTGCCCGATAACTCTCTACAATCTGGTCCATATTTTCTGCTGAAAAATACTCTTTGATTGTTTGAAAATCCATTCTACAATTTACCCCTTTGCTATATTCCTATCCCTACTTTATCATCGCTTATTGGAAAGAGGAAATGGTAGATACGACATATGGAGATATATCTATTAAAGTTCCATAGTTTTATGTAAAAATCCTTCATTATTATTGCGTGATAATCTATCATTATTTGACAGGATGTTACATATTGATAAATAAAGTGCAACTTTAATCAGTGGAGTTTTCTTCACCCTCCACTGATTATTAGCCCTCACCAATCGGGTATTTACGGGCAGTTATCTCCCACCTATCTTCTTCGCTTCTCTCGAAATCTTGAGGTGGGAGTCTTAATGCTCGCAAATAGCGGGATAAATTTATATCCCCCAAAAACGTCCTTTATCTTCCTTCATATTGTAAATTATCAATCCAGTTTTCAACTAAAATCAACAACCGTATTATTATAAATGGGCAAAAATACTATAACAGTGGTTCCTTTCCCTACTTGGCTTCTTATGTTTATTTTTCCACCATGACTTTCACTAATTTGATAACTAATCATAAGCCCAACACCCGTTCCCTTTTCTTTTGTACTATAGAAAGGTTCGCCTTTGGAAAATATAACATTTTGATTATTATCGAGGAGACAGTATGGAACTTTAGTTAAATTATAAAATTGTTCTGTTATGTTCTTGAACTCGTTTATATTTATAAGGTCTTTAAGTGTATATCTCATTATTTAACCTATCTCCTTTTTATTTAATATATTATTATAATTCTCTAAAAATTAATTATTCCGAAAATAAGATGAACACTTTAAACAGTTTCCTAATACAACGATAATTTTGTTCTACATTGTGATTTAGATATTTCACCTGTCTTTTCGTAATGCCTGCTGGTATCTTTTTCTCTTTCTTCGACTCTGCACATAGATAGGCCAGATACTTGTCTAGAGTGATAACATACGAATTTGAAATATGAAAAGACCGCAAAGCTTTCTTGAAAAAGCGCTTTGCGGCCTTATGATCTCTTGTTTTTCCTAAGTAAAAATCAGTTATATTTCCTTCCGAATCAACGGCACGCTATAAAGTGAAACTTCCACCGGTTGAGGGCTTCATCTCCCACTGATGGAAAGCCCTCAACAATCGGGATAAATACATCCATTACCCTGTTACTTTCATATGGATTATTTAATTCTGATTCATACTGATGAACCCAGTTTATAATCGTTGTATACGCATTAGATAATCTATGTTCTCCTATTATCTTCACTAAGTCACTTACTATTAACAAGATAATACCTTGATAGTTTCTATTTGAAATCATTTGACTTTGATATACATAATCTCCAGCCTTTCTAAGTTACTAAGATCAGCATGTCCAAGTCTGATAGATTTCTTGCACCAGAACCAGTTTTTTATTATCTCATTCGTTGACGAGCGAATAGGAATCCACCTAAAACGAACAATACCATACCTCCAATAATTGAAATCATTTCCGTTGGTGTTCCACCTGTTTTAGGAAGTAATGCTGTCGTCTTATCATTTTCTTTAGTAGGTGGAACTTTTGAATCGCTATTTATGTTTGTGTTTGTATGTGTATTTGGATCTTTGTTTGGATCTTTGTTTGGATCTTTGTCTGGATCTTTGTCTGGATCTTTGTTTGGATCTTTGTTTGGATCTTTGTTTGGATCTTTGTCTGGATCTACACCTGGTTCGTCCTTGATTTTTGTATTCGTGATGTCATAACCTTTGACTTCTGTTTGATATCCATCTACYGSTTGTTCTTTTACTTCATACTTGTAGGCTTTKCCGTCTGCATCATAAGCTGSTAAATCTGCAAATGTATATTTCCACCCTGTTGCTTCACTTACTTCTTTCGTATCAACCTTTTGACCGTTTTGAAGTAAGTCTACTTGWATYGTTTTCGGACGATCTKTYGCATTRTCGTCTTTCCACGTYTTYGTTCCTTCTACTTTTGTCTTTCCTACTTTTGTATTCGTRATGTCATAACCTTTGACTTCTGTTTGATATCCATCTACTGGTTGTTCTTTTACTTCATAYTTGTAGGCAGCGCCATTCGCATCGTAGGCTGCTAAATCTTTAAATTCATACTTCCAGCCWSTTGCTTCWSTTACTTCTTGTGTCGCAATGACTTGGCCATTTTGWAGTAAGTCTACTTGTATCGTTTTCGGACGATCTTTCGCATTATCGTCTTTCCACGTCTTCGTTCCTTCTACTTTTGTTTGRCCWACCTTTGTATTCGTGATGTCATAACCTTTGACTTCTGTTTGATATCCATCTACTGGTTGTTCTTTCACTTCATATTTGTAGGCAGCGCCATTCGCATCGTAGGCTGCTAAATCTTTAAATTCATACTTCCAGCCWSTTGCTTCTGTTACTTCYTGYGTCGCAATGACTTGGCCATTTTGWAGTAAGTCTACTTTGATTGTTTTCGGGCGATCTTTCGCATTATCGTCTTTCCACGTCTTCGTTCCTTCTACTTTTGTTTGGCCGACCTTTGTATTCGTGATGTCATAACCTTTGACTTCTGWTTGATATCCATCTACCGSTTGTTCTTTTACTTCATACTTGTAGGCTTTGCCGTCTGCATCATAAGCTGGTAAATCTGCAAATGTATATTTCCACCCTGTTGCTTCACTTACTTCTTGTGTCGCAATGACTTGGCCATTTTGTAGTAAGTCTACTTGAATCGTTTTCGGACGATCTTTCGCATTATCGTCTTTCCACGTCTTCGTTCCTCCTA
>NZ_JBFTMC010000076.1:0-21924 GCF_056396765.1 Bacillus sp. 05T22 | reverse complement strand
AGCGATATAACTCTTCGGCAAATAAAGACAACTCTTGTTTTTGATGCATATTCATAAAAAGCACGTCACCCTTTCTCATTAACATAAGAGAATAGTAACGTGCTTTTAACTTCAAGAATAGTCTAAATCCTTAAGTTGATGGATGTGTGGTGCTACCCCATCACCATCAAGCTAAGAAAAGCAAATACCCTTTCCTATAATCGATGTTGCATGAGCTTAACTTGACGGCAATGTAGATTTAAAATAAAGTTTGATAATTTATAATAAAGATTGATAATTAGTAAAAGAGTTTGATAAAAAGGTCTATTTTGTAGGGAAATTGCTTATGCATAAAATAAAGCTAATTTTTTGTATACAGTAGCTATAAACTCTCTCGAGATTTAGAAAATAGATTCGCGAATCAACCAGGTTTCCAACCTGATGTGGTGATGAGCTGCGAAGCTATTATGAGTGCAGTGACATAATTAGGAGGTTTCCACTATGACAGCTTTATTTAAACCTATGGCGTTCCATCTGAAAACTGAACGACTTGACCTGAGTATGTGGGAGGAATCCGATTCAGCCTGGTTGAGAAAATTAATTGGCGAACGTGGTGTGGACATGCCAACCCTTGACTCCGTTCGTAGCTATCTTATTGAGATGCGCAAGAAAGCGGCTGAAAATGGCATTTCTCTTCTCACTATCCGTAGGCGAGACGAAGGCGATTTCATCGGATACTGTGGCTTGATTATCGGCCGTTCCACCCTTGAAGAGCCTGAGATCGCATACGAGTTGTTCCGCAGTGTTCATGGTAAAGGATATGCGACCGAGGCAGCATCCGTTGTGCTGGACGCTGCGATTGCTACCGGGCGTCACAGACTTTGGTCGACTGTGGGCGCTTGGAATGTTGCGTCCCTTCGAGTTCTGGAAAAAATAGGATTTAATCGACATCACAGTACGTGGGACGAGCGCGGTGAGATTGTTTGGAACGTACGCGATTTTTAGAGATCCCGACCTAATTCGAAACTATGGAAAAGGAGAAAAGGTCATTAGTTTAGGGGAGAATCCACATCGCTATCAACCTAATAAAAAAAAATACCCCCTAAAATAAAAACCTAAGCTACCTATTTCTTGAAAAAACAAGTAATCGTGGCCTAGGTTTTTATTATTTATACCCCAATTACTTCTCTCTTAGATTTATTGGAAATCTGGATGACGATACGTTTCTTTCCCTTCCAAAAGAGTAAGTAAAATTTTTGTTTTATGAATATCTTGTTCTGGAATTTCAAATAAATTTTTATCTAGTACGACAAAGTCTGCTTTCTTTCCAACTTTAATAGATCCGGTTTCTTTTTCTAAAAAGTTTGCATATGCTCCATTTATTGTATAACTCTTAATCATATCCTCTAAGCTTACTTTTTCTTTTGGATTTAGAACATGTTCTGGATTTGTATGTTCTGGATTTGTATCTTGTAAATCTGTACGAGTTATTCCCATTTGAATGCCAGCTAATGGGGAAAAATATTTTCCATGTGTAATTGGGTAATCACTGGCAGACGCCATCGCTATGCCTTCTTTTATAAAGCTTTGCATAGGATATTGTTTATTTGCACGCTCTTCTCCTAACAAATCAACAGCTTGTGAAAAGTATGCTCCATTCTTGAGAAACCATGTTGGTTGCGGTACTCCAATGATTCCCAAGTCTTTAAAACGTTTGAAATCACTTTCTTCAACTAATTGTAAATGTGTAATCTTATGACGACTATCACGTTTTCCGTTCTGCTGTTGAGCAGATGCAAAGGCATCTAATGTTTCTGTTGTTGCGGCATCCCCTACAGAATGAACGTGAATTTGAAACTTTTCTTGATCTAAAGTCTGAATCAGATGTGCATATGATTTCTTCTCCCACACAGGAACACCATAATAATTTGTTTTATTGTTGTATGGTTCATGCAAAAAGGCTGTCCCTCCTTCAAGCACACCATCCATAAATAATTTAACAGTATTCATTTTCACCAGTGGACCTTGTAACTTTGCACGCTGTTCCTTTAAATACGGAATACGACTTTCACCTTCACTTGGCTGAACAGCTAATGAAAGGTTATGTCGAACAGATAATGCTTGTTCCTTTTCAAGCATTGTTAAAGCCTCAATAACAGTATCCTGTTGCGGGACAACAACATCATTCACTTGTGTGTATCCATTACTTGCCGCCAACTCCTGGAAAACTGCTAAAGCTTCTTTATATTGTTCAGTATTAAACTTTGGTAATTTGTCTAATACAAGATTCGTTGCTGTATCACGAAGCGTACCAGACGGCTCACCTTTTTCATCACGTTCAATTACTCCTCCCTCCGGGTTTGGCGTATCTTTTGTAATCCCTGCTATTTCAAGTGCTTTAGAATTTACCCAAATCGAATGATAATCCTCTGAAATTAAAGCAACAGGAATATCCTTTACAACAGCATCTAAAGATTCTTTTGTTGGGCCTGTTGTTGGAAAAAGAGTATTACTCCAGCCAGCACCATGTATAACGCTTACGCCACTATGTTCTTTTGCATATTTTTCTACCATTTGGATATATTCTTCAATTGTTCTACCACTTATTAAGTTAACAGAATAAAGAGAATTAACTGTTTCCGAAGCATGAAGATGGCTATCGACAAAACCTGGAAGTAACATTTTCCCTTTTAAATCAATAACTTTTGTGTTCTTTCCCTCATATTTCTTCACACCGTGTGTATCACCAACATATATGATTTTTCCCTTCGCAATCGCAACTACTTCTGCCCACGGTTGGTTTGTTTCTACCGTATAGACCTTCCCATTTATAAAAATGGTGTCAGCTATCTCTCTGATGTGTTCCTGTTGTTTATTTACCGGTACAAATCCTGCTAGCATACAAACCACAGTCAGACTAATTAAAAGAACAATCAACTTTCTCAATGTATGAACCCCCAATTCTTTGTTATTTAATTATTTTTATAAACCTCAATATACAAATACTTAAATTATCAATAATTCCTTGAAGTACTCTTTTTATTAAGATTGAGTTGAACAGTCAATAAATTAACATTTAATAATTTACATAACCTGTAATCTAATGATGTAAGTTTTCTTCGAAATATGTTAGTTAAGTGTATTCCTTCATATTCTTGCATTTTTTAAATAATCAATCTATTCATTAAACCAGAAGCAGTCCTTATAAGGACTGTCTTCTGGTTAATTTTTAGTTGATTGACTTCCAAAAATACCATATCAAATTAAAAAGTTAATTTTCCTGAACGGATATCATTAGTCATACCTTCATAAGGATCTTGAGATATAACTTTTTCATTATTGATTCCTTCATTTTTGAAAAAAGTGATATCAGCGAACTCAGGGACAACATATTTAGGATAAGTCTCATATTTTAAACGGGATTCTTCCATTACATTAATAAAGTCATTTTGGTAACAAACTGTAATTTCTGGATGTTCATGTACCCATTTAGGGAAGAAGATGACTCCATGTATCCTTTTGTCATTTGGCATGAAATTTAGGGAAACGTCAGTGCCAGTAGGCTCAGTCCATGAAACTTTATAGACTCCATCAGCGATTTTTACAATATCAGCTTTTTGGTCACGAACCCAGCGACCTCCAACCATCCCACTATGAATACGATAGTCAACAGTATCCTCATTTTTTATATAAAATTCATATTCCCAACCATTTTCATAAGTATAAATGAAATGGCTTCCTAAAAATTGGTTAAGTTCTTTCATAATAGTTCACTCCTTAAAAATTATTCAATATTAAACATGTAATTAATTACATGTTTAATATTACACGGTTTAATATACGCCTGTGGTATAATTATGTCAAGATATTATAAACGGAGGTTATGGTGTGAGCCGTAGAATACTAAAATATGCAATTTTAGGGTTATTAAGTAAAGAAGATATGAGTGGATATGATATTACATCCGAATTTAAAAAAGCGATTGGACAGTTCTGGAGTGCAAAGCATAGCCAAATCTATGTTGAGTTAAAAAAATTATTAGACGAAGATTCGATTTCTCAATATATAGAAATGGCAGGAGTCAAACTTGAGAAAAAAATGTACAGACTTACAACAAAAGGAAAAGAAGAACTTCAGAATTGGTTGCTGGAACTAGATGAAAATGTGGAAACCGAAAAGGATATCTTCGCATTACGGTTATATTTTTTAAAAGATATCCCTACGGAAGAAATTCCAGTGTTATTTAATAACCAATTAAAACTCAGAACCGAAAAATTATTTTTTCTAAAAGAACAGTTCTCTTTTCATTTTGGAGTGGAGAAGAATCCTCTATATTTAGATACTGAAGAATTAGGTCACTACTTTGTTCTGACAAAAGCCATTTCACGCGAAGAAAATTACATTTGTTGGTTAAATAAAAGTTTAGATATTATAAAAAACAAAAAAGCCGATAATCCTTTTAAATAGGATTTATCGGTTAATTCAATTTAACTGATACATTTTCTGGTTCTGGTGCAAAAACTTGGTTTTAGTGCAAAAATTTCAGGACAATTGCAATAAATCTACAAATCTTGGACATACTGATACTACTAATCTAAAGAAGGTGCGTGATTGGTATGGAAAAGGAAAATGTATTCAAATGGAAGCATTATCAGCCTGATATTATTTTGTTAACGGTAAGATGGTACCTACGATACAGCCTCAGTTTTCGTGATTTAGTGGAAATGATGGAGGAACGGGGCTTATCCATTTCCCATACAGCGATTATGCGTTGGGTTCATCAGTACGGTCTGAATTGGACAAACGAATCCGACGTCACCTTAAACAAACAAATGACTCCTGGAGAGTCGATGAAACATATATCAAAGTAAAAGGCCAATGGATGTACCTGTATCGTGCTGTTGATTCGAAAGGAAATACAATTGATTTTTACCTAAGCAAAACAAGAGACCAGAAGGCTGCAAAACGCTTTTTCAAGAAGGCCTTGCAGTCTTTTCATGTTTCAAAACCTCGTGTTATAACAGTCGATAAAAATCCAACTTATCCTATAGAAATTGAACAGTTGAAAAAAGAAAAAAGTATACCTGGTGGTATGCGACTTAGACAACAAAAGTACTTGAATAACATAGTAGAACAAGATCATCGCTTTATAAAGAAGCGAATTCGTTCTATGCTAGGGTTCAAATGTTTTGCCACAGCTACATTCATTCTTTCTGGAGCAGAAGCCATACATATGATTAAAAAGGAACAGGTTGATTTACGGGACCAGTCTGTCCAAAATCAGAAAGAATTCATCCATCAATTGTTTGGACTTACAGCATAAGATACGATTCCGTTAGGAATCTATGCGCTTTATTATCTTTTATTATCTTTTTGCACCAGAACCAATTATTTGAATTCCGTTTTCATCCACAACGTAAGAACGGGTGTGTGAAAACCTTTATCTGGCATTTTTGATAAATACAGTATACAATACTAAACGTTTAGTTTACCATATAATTATCAGTAAAAATCCCTAAAAAATGGAGGTAAGTACATTGGAAAAGGAAAACATTGTACATAGTAGGGTCTGGTTCATTACTGGAGCTTCAAAAGGATTTGGACGTGCATTAGTTGAGGCAGCACTTGAACAGGGTGATATGGTAGTAGCTACAGCACGTAAACCAGAAATTTTAGCACAATCTTTTCAAGATAATAATCATTTATTAATCCTGCCTTTAGACGTAACGAATTCTTATCAAATCCAAGAATCAGTCGAAAAAGCCATTGGAAAATTTGGGCATATCGATATTTTAGTCAATAATGCCGGGTATGGACTGTTAGGCGCAGTGGAAGAAGCGAAACTGGAGGAAGTAAAACAAGTATTTTCTACTAATGTTTTTGGTTTGCATGCTGTAACACAAGCTGTCTTACCTCATCTTCGATCCCAAAGGTCCGGTCATATTATCAATATCTCTTCAGTTGGTGGATTTTCAGGTTCTATAGGATGGGGAATCTATAACTCCACTAAATTTGCAGTGGAAGGATTATCGGAAGCGTTATCGTTAGAAGTGAAACCTTTAGGTATTCACGTTACCATTGTCGAACCAGGAATGTTTCGTACTGATTTTCTTGCAAGTTCTATGCGTTCTGTTAATACAGTTATTAAAGATTATACAAATACTTCAGGACAAACACGAGAAACGGCTAATAAAAGTAACGGTAATCAGCCTGGTGATCCTAAAAAGGCAGCTTCAGCTATCTTGAAGGTTGTTGCAGCTGATGATCCACCACTAAGACTTGTTTTGGGGCCTGATTCCTTAAAGCGAATAAAAACAAAACTTGAACAAGTCAAAACAGATTTAAATAATTGGCAAACTGTCACATTAAGCACAAATATAGAGGATGAACAAATTGGTTAATTACGAGGTAAAACAGTCAAATTCTGAGCATAAGCGAGGGAGACCCCGCAGCAATAAAGTAAGTGAGCGTATTCTGAAAGCTACTATCGAACTTTTGTTTGAAGAAGGACTTCGGAAAACAACTGTTGATGAGATTTCTGCCCGTGCTGAGGTTAGTAAAGCAACTATTTATAAGTGGTGGCCAAACAAGAATGTAGTTTCAATAGATGCTTTTCTATTGAAAATGGAAGCAGAGGTTAAAATACCTGATACTGGATCTGTACGTGAAGATTTTTTACAGCAGTTACTTTCAGTTATGCGATTTTATAAAAGTCCTATGGGTAAGGTGTTTACTCAACTCATTGCTGAAAGTCAATACGATCCTCATATAGCTACCATATTTTGCGAACGGTTCCTTGTCAATCGACAAAATGCTGTGCAAGTTATGTTGCAGCGGGGATTTGATCGCAACGAGATTCGAAACGATATAGACTCTAAAATTATCATTGATTTAATTTATGGGCCTATGATATATCGACTTCTTACAGGACATGCACCTTTGGACGACAACCTTGCAAAATCGATTGTTGATGTGGTGATAAAAGGGATAAGAGTATAATCTTTATATCTGATTTTTAGGTTACAAGTATATTTACAAGAAAAAAGATTAATCGATATTAGAAATTTCATTTATAACTTCTGATAACGATCATTATGGTGCGACAAGAAGTCGCATTCTCACAGTGTAGCTTCCGCTACTAGACTAGATGCAAAGGCTATCTCCATCCGAAACTGCGGGATTGGGGTCACCATATCAAAAAAAGAAAATTGTACGTTATCAAGACCTATACGTTAAAAATCCTCTTATTTCTCTTTAAACTAAAGTTCCGCATTAGCTTAAATACTTCAATGTGTTTCTAATGGTATTTTTCCAATGTCGGAAACATCCACATGTTCATATTTAATCACTTTAAAGCCAGGAATTTCTAAAGTGATTGTATCAAAACCATATGGTGGATTATGTGCACCCTCAAAAGTTACAATTTGAACGGTTATTTTGTATTTATCATTAAATTCATCTCGAACAATATCAATAATTCTTTTTGAATCAAAAAGCCTTGATTCACCATAATACGTTTTTGTTGCTTGAAGTATCTCTATTCCGATTGCCCTCAGAAATGCCTGTTCGAGTATAACTTCACTACCGACCGTAGGAAGTTTCTTTTTCTCAGTTTTAATGACTTTCCAGGCATTATCTTCTTTTTTTAGCGTATATAACAGGTTTAATCCATCTAACTTGACTGCATGTATATAAGCGATGTTTTCTTTAACATAAATCCTTGGTTCCCTAATCCATGTCCATATATCACCCTGTAAGACAGATAAGGCTGCCTTACCTAAAGGTGAAATTTGTCCTTTATCATTATAGAAAGGAAATTCTCTAAAGAAATATATATCTTTAACCCCTTTTAAATCAACATCGAAATAATACTTATTAATAAATTCTTGGTTGGGTGTTTCTTGTTTTGCGGAAACATTAGAAGTAGTAATAAAAAATAAGATGCTGAAAATAATGCATAATTTTTTCTTCAATAAGTTCACCTACCTTTTCTCAGTAGGTATTTTCCCCAACAAAAACAAGTACAAACACTATAATTTAGGTTCTGGTGCAAATATGATTTATTAGAAACATAGAACCTCAATATCCTTTTCATCCATGAATTATGATGCTAATCCAAACAATTTATGGATGAACTCAACTTCATTTTGGGCAGACTTCACCCCTTGGTGAACTTGTCCCTTTTTCATCATATGCATGGCTTCGATACCACTTATCATCCAAGAGGCTGTGTGAAAGGATTTCAATCCTAACATTGAACGAACTCGCTTTTTAATAAAACGATGATCTTGTTCCACTATGTTATTGAGATATTTGACTTGCCTTATTTGGATGCCTACAGGCATCTTTTTTTCGTTCTTTAACTCTTCAATCGCCATAGGATAGGATGGGTTTTTGTCTACTGTGATAACACGGGGATTGGAAACATGAAAAGACCGCAAAGCTTTCTTGAAAAATTGCTTTGCGCTCTATGATCTCTTGTTTTACTTAGATAAAAATCAATGGTATTTCCTTCTGAATCAACGGCACGATACAGATACATCCATTGACCTTTTACTTTTACATATGTCTCTTCCACTCTCCAAGAATCATTAATTGGCTTAAGATGACGCCGAACTCGCTTATCTAATTCAGGTCCATATTGATGAACCCAGCGCATGATTGTTGTATGAGAAATGGAAAGTCCTCGTTCTTCCATCATTTCAACCAAATCACGAAAACTGAGATTGTACCGTAGGTACCATCTTACCGTTAATAAGATAACATCAGGCTGATAATGTTTCCACTTGAATACATGTTCCTTTGCCATACCGATCACACCTTTTCTAGAGTAATAGTATCAGTATGTCCAAGTTTTAGAGATGAATTCTTTTCAAATTAAAATTTTGCACCAGAACCCTCACGAGCCGTTAAGAGCTCATTCCATATGTATGACAAAAACGTTCCACCTCCCAGCGTTTGAATTTATTTATTCCATTCATAAAGAACTATACAACATCACTTTTTTAAGGCGCTATAACTTTTTATCTTTCATTTTCTTTTTTACGCTGTTGTTGCTGTTGCTGCTGTCTTTGTTGTTCTTGTCTATTTACTTCCACTTCTTTTTCTTTTCCTAAACTTCCATAAAGTAAATTTCGCTCTTTTGTCATCAATGACAACTTATAATGTAATTCAGATTCATCAGTAATACCGTAATTCTTTTTGAGATAGTTCATATCACGTTTTGCAACATCATACTCTTTAAATTCATGATAATGCTCTTGCTTAAATGCTTTTTTATCTTCAGCTTTTTTATAAGCCACGATTAAAGGATGACTCTTTTTATACCTTTGGAAACAACCCTTCATTTTCTGGAATCTAAAAATTTCATTATCAATACCTAAAAGTTGCTTTTCAAAGCTGTCAATTAACGCTTCCTTATTTGCTTCAATTTCATCAAGTTCCGTAAGTGAAACATTTAGTTTATATAGCTTAGAGCTTAATTCATTTAAGTAATTAATATTTTGTTTAGTAGCCCACCTTTGAAGTTCCTTATTATTTTTAAATTTCTCTTGTGATTTATCTATCCATTGTCTGTTAATTATACTTGTTTTAATTGGTGAATAACCTTTGTTTTCTATTCTAAACTTAATAGAGGATTCAAGGTAATTAAATCCAATTGTTTTAGTACGCATAAACTTTCCTGACTTCGGATTCATAAACGATAGATATTTTCCTTGTTTATGCTCATATCCTTCTTTTCGCATTAAGCCTAAAAATTCATCAAACGAATTTGATTTTGATATGTTTTTATCAATTGTTTCTTCTAAATTTCCTTTGAAGGATTTCTTCTTTGATCTAGCTACATATTCGTTAAAAGCTAAATATTTTTTCCTTCCCTTTCTTCCTTCTTCGATTATCGACAAACCATACTTTTCAGAGATTTTATCATTTTCTTCACGTAATCTATCCAAAGTATTTACACGCTTTGAATCAAACATTTTTAGTTTATTAAAATCAATATCATTGAAAATAATATGATTGTGTAAATTATCCGTATCTGTATGTGTAATGACTGTATATTGATGATTGTCTTTTAGATAATTATCAGCAAATTCTATTCCATACTGATGAACTTGTTCTGGCGTTAAATTATCGTCACTATCAAACGATTGAATTATCATTCTTGCACTCATGTTTTTATTACTGTTATTTTTTTCGTTGTAATCAACTAAAACACTTTTAAAATCTCTATCTATCGTTTCAATATTACATTCATAAGATGTGACTAATTCCTCGTTTGTTTTATGAGGTTGCATACTGTAATTAATGACATCTTTTAAATTATTAACTTTTTGTATTTTTACAATAGACATTGTAATCAATCCCTACCTAATAAATTTCATATTCATCTAATATATCTTTCAGTTCAAACCAATCATCATCTTCAAAAACATTATCGAGTTTGGATAACTTAAACTTCAGTTTCTGCGCAAAAATAAAAATGCTATCGGCCAATTTTATTAATTGATTATCATCTAACTTATATAGCGTATCTCCATATAAATATTGCCAAACATATTCTGTTACTTCCTTATCCTGTTCTGGCGAGTTATCTATACATTCTATGATATAAACAAAATCCTCTTTTATCTTTTCGTACACTTCTTCTAATACTAATTTTTTTGGTATCTGTATTTGATTTTCAGTTAACGATTGTATTAATTTTTCCTTTTGTTTTTTACTCAAGCTATCGCTATTAAACTTGGTTTTCAAATCAATTAATCGGTCATATTCGGTATTGATTAAATTTACAATTTTTTTCTGATTAACTCTAAGAAAATCAATATCGCTATCAGTGTAAATTCCGTCTGTATTGATCCTTCTGATTAAGCTATTTATATTCTTACCAATATAATTTATTTCTTTAGTTAAATCCCTATAAGCTTTCATATCAACTTCAAGTTTAAAATGTGTTTTTGCTGAATCAATAACAAACGCTGAAGTTGACTTATATCCCAATTCTACAGCTTTATTTTTTATCATTTCTTTATCTTTTTCATCTAAAGTTATTTGTAAATATGTTTTATGAATAAACCCCATAATTTCACCACCAATTTTTTAAATTAATCGAGCGCAGCGACAACAAATAAATAAGTGATTTTGTAAAAAATCGCTTATTTATATTTGTAAAGGTCGTAGGAATCTCCTACCAAGTCAAAAACAACGTTTTTGGGGATTACCATGGTAATCCCGTAGCTTGCCCTCTACTAAAATCTCAATATTTTATTCTTAAAATTATACCATTTCTACCCATTATATGGTGTAATATGTTAAATAATTTACAGGGGAGTTGGTATCTGAATGGCGAATGTAGATGAACATACACAGGTTGCACTCGAAGTCATAGCACAAACCTTTAAATTATCGGAACAAGCTTTATTACGGATTTTAGAAGCATTGACAAAGTTACTTGAAAATAAAGAACAAGATCCAAAAGATTATATCCTTGATGGAAACACAAAAGATGGTAAACAAAAAATCAATGAGCTTATTAAAGAACATAGTAACACTGGTGGTGTTATTGCTTTAGATGAAAACTTAACTAAGGAACAATTAAAGGATTATCAAAAGGAATTAAAAAAATTAGGTGTAAATTTTTCTGTTGTGAGAAATGGTAAAGAGGATTATTCTTTCTTCTTTTCCGCAGCACAAGCAAATGTAATCAAAAAAACATTAAAAAATGTGGTTGAAAGAAAAATCGCAGTATTAGAGGCAGCACGCACATTTTAACATTTTTATACGCTAAGGGATTCTCAAAACTCATTGTTACTAATTCTATTTGAGATTTTGATTTAGAGATAAGTTTTGAGATAGATTTAAAGCTATTTTTACGACATTTTTAGGTGAATTTTGTTTCTCTTAAATACCTCCGTTTTTGAGACTTATAACAAAAGGAACATGAAAAATTTTTATTTTGAGTCCAAATATTCCATAAAACCCCTCATATAATTTAAGTACAAAATTTCACAAATTGAAAATTATATATGTGTTTTGAGTTTGTATAGAAAGTCAAAAGCGAACTTTTCCTTTTCTTTGTATTTCTCAATATTTTCGGGTAAGTAACAATGATGTTTATTAAGTATATTTGTTTCCAGATATTCAATCGTTTCTAGTAAGGATTGTCCCCTAAGTGATCCAGTGATTAAAGATTTAACAATTAAAAATGTCTCTCCACCCTCAAGTAAATGTGCATCGTGGAGAATTTTAGCTTCTAGGCTTTCTGGTTTTCCATCCTTTTGAGAACCGTCTGCTACTTCTAGAATTCGTTTTATTTTTTCTCCGCTAAACCCAATACCCTTAAGAAATTTTTCAATACTTATTCTTATCTCTTCTTCATATATTACTCCGTGAAAATATGCGCCATATTTAAGTAAATCCTCATCTACTTTATTTTTATATATTGTAGCCATTTCTAGAGATAAATTTAAAATACGTTTTATATGTTCAACATTGTGCATTATATCTTTTTGAGCATAGTAAGGTAATATGAAATCTTCAATTAATTGAAGAGTGTCCAATTTCAACAACTCCTTTATTTTCAATAAATGTATTGGCTTTCCTCCCACATTATAGATCCGCTTTCTTTAATTAAACTGTTCTTTAGTTGAATAAACAAAAAGCCGGCAATAGCATACCAATTTTCGTTAAACGTGTTATTCAAACAATGAGTCCCTTTAATGTTATAACATGACTATGGTTTTAAACCACTTAATTTTAAATTGAAGATCTTTATTTTAACTTATTAACTATCATTTTAAGATAACTTTTATATTACTTATAAGCGGGGTAGCGTCCCGAAAATGCGGATTTACAACGTTAAGGTAAAAATCCTTGTCTCAATATAATCTATTGAGACTTAATTGATTTCACGTCAAATAAAGCTTTTTAGTGTCTCGTATGACTTGTCTCAAAAGTCTTATCGTCGTTAAATCTTTCGTTTTTAACTCAGCAAACAGCTTAACGTTGTAAATCCGCATTTTCGGGACGCTACCCCATGTAGTAAAATCCCCCCCCTAAATCAAAAAAAATTTCAAGATCAGGCAGGTAATTTTTTAAATTATTTCCGTTCGCTTAATTCGCTTTATAAACCAATCGGAAAATATTCTTGTAATCGTTTCCGTTCTGATAGTTGATGCCATTTTTTTCGTTCCTCTTCTCTCCAATCTCCTCGTCCTTTTTCAATAATTTCTTTAACTTGTTCCCGCATTGCAGAGGAATCATCTATATCTAACCAAGAAATATTCCTACAATTCCAGCTCCTTTCGTTATGCCAGATATGCTCTTTTTGCAACTTAAATATTGGAGCTAATTCAAGAGCATTTAAATTCGCAAGTGGTGCATGATATTCAGTAAATAATAGATATTTAACAACTGGGAAGTGTTTGTGCTTTGGACCGACTCCGTTAATCAATCTATATTGTTGTTCTTTTAAAGATACATAGTATTCGTTATTTGATGTATTTTCTATTTTCCCTAAAAAAACATTTTCTGTAATCTTAATAGGTTCGTTCCCTATAGAAAAGCTGTCTTCAAATATATGAAAATGACAATCACCATGCATATGAGCTCTAATAGCATCAATATTAGAGCTGTGAATTAAATCAATTAGTATATTACCTTTTCCTTTGCCTTCTTTAATTGTTCGAAATACAAAAATGTGTTTATTAATAAAATTATTCCCGTAATCAATCCCCACAAAATCATATCTATAGTGTACCTTCAAGTCTAATGGTGTGTTATATCTCAGTCCTTTTGTTAAATCGTACATTTTTTCTCCATGTACAAAATTATTTTTTACATGGAGTATACTCCATAGTTTAATCTTAAAATAGGAGGGATAAGCTACTTTTCCGGAGATGGGCAAAAACATCATAATTTCACATACCATATATAAGTGAGAACACCTAATCCAAAAATAAGTTATAATCTCGGAAAAGTAACCACCTAAGAAGATATAATAGAAATATGTATTGGCAGAATGGACAAAGCTCCAAACTAACCTGTATTTAGTGTGATTAAGTCATTGGTTTGCTCTTGTGTCAACTCATATAAACGCTCTGCTGCACTTGGAATAAACGACTGTATAAATTCAAGGTATAGTTCTTTCTGCTCTTTATTTCGACCAATAGCATGGTTAAAAAGCAACGCTAAAGTAGACAGCCCTGTTTGTCGTTGGCTGCCTTTGCCGATTACATGGATATAGATTTGTTGGGATTTCTTTAATACACTGTTTAACGTGCTTCTCGGGATTTGTAGAGCCTCACACAATTCCTTTTGAGTAACATATACAAATCCTTTTTCTGTGTTTTTCTGCGTGTTTAAGAAACCAATGATATCTTGTTCCCACTCATGCCAATGGCTACGCACACGATCTTTACGTGCTTTTTTATGCTTATACCAATATTGAGATGGCACTGGACCTGAAAATGTCGCTCCCCCATCTGACCAGATTTCTAAAATTTGATTAATGTACTCTTTGTTTGCTCCTTTGTATTTACCTGAGAAGGCACTACGAATAGCCTTTTGAATACTCGCGTTTTTCAAATGGCTGTTTAAGTTTGTATTAAATTGATCTAGTAAGTCGTATGTATCCTCTTCAGACATTCCCGAACTATAGCATGCTAAAGCAAGCGTAAATACGGCGTTGTCACGCCCGATTAGACCTTTCTGACCATGAATATGTGTACATACTAGTACCTTTTGCACCCATCCTTCAGTGATTTGAGTTGTATGCATTGGCTTGTTCGAAAGAACTGTAAATAAGTTTCTACGATGGCCGATATCTTGATCTTTAGACCATTCAATTAAATGAGCTAGATTACACGTACTTTCTGCATCCATCCATACAACATTCTCCTCGTTTGGCATACGGAAAAATCCGAAATCATTGCATGTCAAATCAACACCAGGTAATAAATCACTTAAAGCTTTCCTGATGTTCTCGCTTATTCTCTTTGCGCTACGTAATCCACGGAAATCATTCTTATTTGAAATGAACAATGGGTTATCTAGCACGAAATAAGCCTGGTATCCCTTCACACTTTCCAAGATAACTGTAGGCATGCCTAATTGCTTGTCCATTGCTGCAAGTACGATTTCTCCAGGAGTAATGTCCTTTGTATCGATATCTACAGTGAAACAGTTGATTTGTTTTAAATTACGTTCTTCATGACCTTTAATGATTCTTCTGCTTCTGTCCAAATATGTACCTACTCTGAATACATTCGGTGTCCAATGCGTAGCTTGTCCGATATGATCCAGAACTGCTTCTTGAGAAGTTAATACAACTCCTTTAGCTCCATAGGGATGCATTAAATCTTCTTTTGTACGCGTAATGAATACAAATCGGTCATTCATCGTACTAGTATCCTGTGAGTCTAACATGGCGATGCTAGCTCTAGAATTCTTGTATTTATATTTGCGTAATCCACTATGTAAAATCGATTCAATTGCTTGCTGCGCTTTATCCATGTTAGATCTCCTTTCTACTAGATTTTTGACAATAAAAAAAGGTGAGCAGTTATTACACTGCTCACCTTGAAAATTCCCTGAAAAGTATATAAAAACAGAATTTCTCCATATTTAAACGTAATTTTTCCGTACTTAAATAAGGATATCTATCTTTACAATCCATCACTAATTAACTATACTAAATACAGATATTTTTATATCTCTAATAACATAGTTAACTAGAACGGACGGAGAATTTACAGACTGATGGTGCAGTGTGTAAATGGAATACAAGTTGTTGTCAGCAACTTGTATTCACCGGGGAGTAAAGTTATTGTCAGTAACTCTACTTTTTCTGTCAGATTGAGATCTACCAAATCTCTATTAGACAGCCGTTCTTTTTTATTTGTTTTTGTAAATTATTTATCGAATATGCTCTAAAGAGCTCTTTATGTACAATATCAAATTAAATCTTTTTTTGTTGAAAAACTTGTTGTTTCTTACGTTACAGCAAGTTTTTTTGTTTGTAAATACAGAAATGACAATTTAAAACTACGCAAAAGTAGAAATGTAGAACTACGCAAAAGTAGAAATGTATACTTTTCTACCTGTAATTGAAAGTTGGTATACCTTCTCTAACTTACGCATAGGTAGAAATGTATACTTTTGTTCACGTATTTACAAACTTAATCTCCTGAAAAATTGTAATTAACCCTTAAATACCAGTGTATAAAGAAAAAACTTTAAAACTACGCATAGGTAGAAATGTATACTTTTCTATCTGTAAAAACATCCATTCTATAAACTACGTTTAAGTAGAAAAGTAGAAAAGTATACTAAAAAACCTTACGCTTAAGTATACTTTTCTACTCTTTCGATAAATCCGTTTAAAAAACTTAAACTTTTCTACGGTATACTGTTGCGAATATTGAATGTAGATGTTACATTTTACTCAAAGGTATACTTATTCGGAGTTTTATGGAGGAATGTCGAAAATGACTAGACAAGCAACTACATACGTAATCGGTAACTTTAAAGGTGGAGTTGGAAAAACAAAAACAGCTACAATGTTGGCTTATGAAGTTGCTACAGTATTTAATGAAAAATGTCTTTTAGTGGATATGGATCCTCAGGGGAACGCTACAAGAGTCCTTGCTAAAACAGGTGACATTGAAGAAATTGATAAGTCTATTACGGATGCATTTCTAAATCAAAATTTAGAGAATGAGATTATTCCAGTAATTGAGAATTTGGACATTGTTCCATCTAATACTTCATTTAGAAAACTATCAAAAATCCTCTTTGATATGTTCCCAGAGGATGAACTTGCACAAATTACATATTTAAAAAAATTACTAGAACCATTAAAAGATAAATATGATCGTATTTACATTGATGTACCACCAACAATCAGTGACTACTCAGATAACGCTATGATAGCAGCCGATTATTGTATCATCGTTCTACAAACACAAGAATTATCTTTAGAAGGCGCTCAAACATATATCGCTTATATGCAGTTCTTAGCAGAAACATATGATGCAGACCTACAAGTTTTAGGTATTATTCCAATGATGTTACATCAAGGAAAACGAGTGGATAATAAAGTATTACAACAAGCTCAGGAAATGTATGGCGGAAATGTTCTAGATACAATTGTGAGATATCAAGAGCGTCTAAAAGTGTACGATATTGAAGGAATTCATAAAAATGTTAACGTTAGTGGCAATATTGATATGTGGGATGAAAAAGCTCATCAACTATTCATCGATGTTCTTAGCGAACTTAATGAACATGAAAACTATTTTGCTACTATTAATGCTTAAGGAGGAGGCTCATAATGTCTAAAGCACCATTTCAACCTATAGTCACAAAACCCGGAAATACTTTAAATGACAAAGGTGTACAGATAAAAGGAACAAACGATTTCGGCCGTAATAATGAGCCTGTTAAGAAAAAGGTTATGACTCCTATCATTAATAAAGGGAAAATACCTGTTCCTGAGAAACAAGATCAGCGTTTAGTTCCATCTAAAACAGCTAAAATTTCACCTGCTGTTTTGCTAAAGCTAAATACTCTTAAACCATTTATAAAAGAACAAGAAAGCATGGATAAGGCATCAATTAACAGTATCATTGACATGCTTCTTGAAAGCTATGTAAATACTAAGCTAACAACGCGACAATCTGAAGGTTATAAAGGGATGTACAAACACCTTTACGAAATGTTGGAAAAGAAATAACAAGCAATATAGTTTTAAATAGGAGTGGTGCCTGTGAAAAATAAGAATAATTCATTTGTAGTAACAGTTACGCCTATTACTGACAGTTCGGATTTAAATACGAACACAGAAAAGAAAATGTAAACACCAGAGAAAAAGAAATTTAAAAATCAACAGGATAGCATTAAAACTTCTAGTCAATCCAAAGAAGAACTTGAAACGCTAATGAAAATTACCAACACGAAATTTGCTCACGAAATAATTGATTTACTTATAAATCATTATGTAGAAAATGAATTGACTACTGAGCAGAAAATGAAATTCAAATTACTGACCGAAATAAAAAAAGAAGTATCCCTGTTTCTAATTGGGGATACTTCTTTTTTTATTATATATCCTTCATCAAAGTAGAAAAGTAGAAATGTATACTTTTCTACTTTTACGTAGTTTATATAAAGTCCTCACCAAAACTTCCACCACGGCCTTTTCTTCTCTTTTGCAGCAGCGACTTCTTCACGATATTCCTGCATTAATTTCTTCGCCTCTTGTATCTCACGTAATGTTTTCATAAGCGTCTCATCTCGTGCTTCCAATCGTTTTTCCACTCGTTCATTATGTTGATCTATACTCGCTTTAATTTCCTCGTTGCTTTGCTTTGCCTGCTCACTTAACCGTTCTTCCATCGCTAATATACTTTGATTCATTTCCTGCGCCATAACGCTGTATTGTTGCTGTAGCTGTTCTTGAATGTGAAATGGAATTAAGTTCGTGTCCTCAGGTTCTTCTTTAATCAAATCCGGATTAACTTTTTCTATTTGTTGTGCAATCATCTTTGCTGCCTTTTCCAACGTCATACCGTCATGCTTACTAATCTCAATTAATCTCTCAATAACCAGGATGTCACCATCTGTGTATTCACGTCTGCCACGCTTATCTTTCTTTACTGTAAATCCCTCTCGTTGCAACACTTCCATATACTTTCTGAGCGTACTATCGGATATTCCTAGCCTTTTGTATACTTCACTAGCAGAATAAACAATCTCGTCCGTCATAGCGTCACAACACCTCCTAGAAAAAATATTCCCTAACGATTTTTAAATTCCTGCAAAGAAAAAAGCCCCACTAATGTAGGGATTAAATCGCCTTTGCTATTTCAACCAATAATCTCATAAACAACGGTATCATTTGTACTACGATATATCCAATCCCAGCACGGGAGATTAACGAGAAACCTCGTTCTTGGCTACCAACCATAATAAATAATCCACCGCATAGCGCTACAACGGATGCGATTGGATAAGATACTGCTTTAATTAGAAAGATAACTGGCTCAAATGCATTTACGATCCTGTTGTACAGTTGGCCATCTATATAATTTTTAAAGTTGCCATCGTTTGATTGCACATCCTTGAATACTTCATTTACATTTGGCGCATCTGCTTCTGCTCCTGATGCGAATACATGTGGAATATCTATAATGTTGCTGAATATAATAGCACTACCGATTGCAATACCAACTCGCACCGCCACAGGTGCATATTTTTTTGTTTTCTTTTTGAACAAGCTCCACTTTTTCTTCGCTCCATAGTTACCATCCATAAAATCCTTGATGCTCATTGTCTCAGTTGCCATATAGACCATCTCCTTAATTTTAATGGAAATCAGTAACCGTAAATATGTTGCAATCCAATCCCTCGCAAAGCTTCTGTATTTGCTTTCTTCGGTATTCTGTTGTTGTGTACCAAATAAATTTAGGCGCCTTCTCAAACACATTACATTCCATTAACTTTCTGTACTTCTGCATTTTTAAACGGTTTGCGCTCATCTTTTGCTCATGATCTACCTCTACAATGTGATAACGGCCATTATCCGTGAATAGTGCATCCGTAATTATGGAAACGATACCTTTAACATTCATTTTGACTTCCTGCTTCCACGTTTTCGGGCATTCGTAAGCGATATAGATGTCATTCCTCATAATGTAGTGACGAAATTGGTTAGAACGTTTTAGTACCTTATTACTTCCAATACGCTCACGACCTTCTTTATTGAGATAATACACCTTTTCTGAATCTCTAAAGCTAGATACATATTCTTCAAGATCCTTCATTACACGAGAAGCATTTCTATCACCGCCAAGATCATGAAGTACCTGGATTTGTTTCCTACTTAAGAACCCCAACTTCTTCAAGCTCAAGAGTATGGACTCGGTTCTTGCTTCCTTTATAGCTAACTTTTGCATCTTCATGCTCCTTTCTCGCTCTAATGTTGATATGTGGCATTATGATGTTGTCAATCTTTTTGTTATCGATATAAACAGTCTGTAAAACCTTCTTCTCGTTCGTTTGGTATATAGCTCTTCCTTTTATGTTGGGAAGACTCTCTGCGCCGCCCTCATCGAGTACAGCGCGGCTCCCTGCTTCTGTTTGTAATCTGAAGCAAATACGAGCACCAATGTTCTGCCGTAACTGCGATGGTAAAGCTTCGTTAGTAGGATATTGAGTCGCATATACTAAGCGGAATCCAGCTGCCCTGCCGCGACGACCTATATCTACAATGATGTCTTTGCACTCCTGATATGGCGTCATGTCGGCTGCCTCATCTACGATTACAAAGTACCTTGTTGGATCCCCGGCTTCTTTTATATCTTCGTATCCTTTTTCTAGTAAGTATTCGTTTCTATCATTCAGTTTAGTTTGCAATTCCCTTAGAGTCTCAAGGGCTTCCCCAGGATTCTTCGCAATTGATTCGACTTGATTTAGGAATCGGTACCGGTTAAAAGATAGACCACCCTTCAAATCTATAAGGAATAGCTTTATATTTTCCGATTGGTTACGTACCAGGGCCGTAATAATGAGCTTTAATACATTTGATTTACCCATATCCGTCATACCAGCCGAGATCATGTGTGATAGCTGATCAAAGTCGTGTTTTACCAATCCATCCCTCGTATAACCAATAGGTACTTCCCATCCCCTACATTGCTTCATCATGTCTTCTTCAAACTTCACAAAATCAGGAATACCTTTCTCGTAAACTCTTATTTTTAGCAAACCATCGTAAGACAGCTCTATTTCCTTTCTAACGAGTTTTTTCTTGTTTACGATATTTTGTATTTGTTTTAAAATGTTTTTCCGCAGACGAAGAGATTTGAAGTCCGATAGCTTGAAATCGTAAACTTTGCTCTTGTGATTCAATCCGTCTTCTAAATGCTGCATTTTTTGTTCAAAATCAGAAAAACTAAGACCAAGAGGGATCCTATACGCATACTCAACTCCCCAATCATTTCTCGTCTTGCGAAGCAGCTGTATAGTTCTGGTATCTTTTCCTTCCTTCACTTTTAAACCGCAATTAGCGCAAATCCTTTGTATCTTGGAGGCATCGTTTGTTGCTCCTTTTTGATGCATTTTTGATAGAAAAATTACTCCGCCAACTGCAGCTGAACTTACTAGCTCAAATATCACAAACTCACACCATCCTTCTTTTGGTATTCTGCAAGAATAGTCCCTGAAGATTAGAAGAGATAAAAATAGCCATGAATCGTTGAAAATAGAAATCTTCCAATGTCTAAAGCATTATTCTGTTAGCGAATTTTATTCGGAATATATGAAACGAAGTATGAAGTGGCTGATTAAGTAGAGGTGAGATTCGTAATTTGTTTGGTATGGTAAAAGGTATTTTAGACTGTTTGGCCATTATGTCATTTTTTTTCGTGCGTTTATAAAAATGACGAAAAGGGCAAGCTATGTCTGAGGTGGTTAAAGTGTTTGGACTAGGAAAAAAACGTAGTAAATTCGGTAGTTGGTTAGACAAACAAGGAATAACACAAGGTGATTTGGAGAAGGCAGCTAAGCTTAGTAGGGGAACAATTTCTAAAGTATGTAATGATAAAACATACATACCTAAGTTTTCTACAATCACTCAAATTACAAAAGGACTGAAAAAACTAGGAAAAAATATAAATGAAAATGACTTTTGGATGTAGCTTGGTTCAAACGAGAGAAGCTTCTTATGTAATTATAAATATAAAACGGTTCTGGTGCGAAAACTTCAAGATAATTGCAAGTAATCTCTAAATCTTGGACATACTGATACTATTACTCTAAAAAAGGTGCGTGATCAGTATGGAAAAGCGAAATTTATTCAAGTGGAAGCATTATCATCATGATATTATTTTRCAAACAGTAAGATGGTACCTACGGTACAACTTGAGCTTTCGTGATTTGGTGGAA
>NZ_JBFTMC010000075.1:0-34228 GCF_056396765.1 Bacillus sp. 05T22 | reverse complement strand
GGTAATTGCGAAGAACAAGTGCCATAKGTTAATCCTTTTCCTGTTTCTTTATATCTATCATTCCATTTTGCTAAAAAGTAATTGAATACAAAACGAGAACAACCCATTGTTTTCGCGATACGTATTTTTTGTTCTACGCTAGGGTAGATCCGGAACTTATACGCTTTATGGACGAGCACCACTTTCCACCTCACTTCCTATTTTAGTTTTTCTACATGCTTTTTTCACGATATTTATGAGAACGATATCATAATCAATTCAAAAAAATACTTCTCTCGTATCATTTCTTCTTTTTTGTCGAAATTCCTCTGTCACCCTTTAAAAATGTATACATATTGAAAGACTTTTATGATGGAACAATTCCTTATATGTAAAAATGCTTCTTACTGCATCATCTCCCTTCTATAGGAACGAACGGATCCCGATACCTCATACTGACTCTTCCGCAAGGAGAAATGTTAAGCTTTTGCCTAACCGCCATTCATCTCCCACCTACTCATTGGACCATGTCCTACCCATTCCTTGAGGTGGGAGTTTTCTGTCGGGAAATGCTAAAAGGAAGGCAGTATTCTTTTTAGCAGATGAAGAATCGGCTTTAAGTGCTCTACACTTTGTGTAGTATTGGATCTTTCTATGCTTGTCAGAACGAAAAAAGCTAGCTTTTTTGTAGCTTTTTTATTATAGCCCTTTTACTAAAGCTTCCTATAGTTTTAATAAGTTAACAATATCTCCAATAATCCCTTCGTTTTGATGAACACCTAAATCCGAGTTTGTCATAATGACAGCGCCAGTACCTCTATAAGGATATGCAAGCATCAAACATTGAAACCCAACGCCCCAACCAAGTGAAGAAATTTCTATTTCTTGGTTTGGAGTGTCAAGAAATATACCCAATCCGGTCCACTTTGAACAACCTTGTGGAGAAATCATATCTTTGACGATTTTGGAGGAGAGACCGAGTTTGCTTTTGCTTTGTAAAGACTGGATGACTTCTATGATTAAGGCTGCTAAATCTGTCGGAGTTGACCAAACTCCTGCAGCAGCTAAATATGGATAGGATGGATACTTTCCATCTACCACATGTCCGTTTTTATCGTGACCACAAGCGAAAGGATTATTTGTCGTATCTTGCTTAGGGTGCAGGAGTGTACTGTTATTCATATGTAAAGGATCAAATATGAATTTTTGTAATAAAAGATTAAAAGGTTCCCCAGTAACGTCTTCTATGAGTTGTTCTATTATACAAAATCCTGCATCTGAATAGTGAAAGGTACTTTCCGGTTCATATTGAACTTCAATTGGGACTGGGCAATAAAATGTTTGACCTTGAAGAATTTGAAGAATGGTAGGTTTTCCTTTTGTAGAATGATATATATCAAAGCTTTCAGGTGGATCAATAATTCCTGATTGATGACTTAATAGATTTCGTAAGGTAACTTTTTTACTACTAGTAAACTTATTCTCAGGAACTTTCCAAGATACAAGTTTATTATTCACATCTTCATCTAAGTTCAGTATCCCTTGATTTGCTAATTTCAATACGAGCATCGCTGTGAGGAATTTACTTATAGAACAAGCGTTGAAAATAGAATTCACGTTAACCTTCCTAGCTGTACCAAACTCAAGTGAGGCAAAACCTTCAGCATATTCTAATTTCCCATTACGAATAATAGCTAGGCTTAGTCCAGCTACCGGATATTGATTCATTTTTTCATATATATCTAGCGTTTTGAGTTCCATGTGATTATTCTCCTTTTTCAATGTTACATTCACTATATAATAAATGAAATGTTAAATAAAGGGAAATGTGGCGGTGCAGGCTTGTGGAAGAAAAAACCAAAAAAGAAACCACAAATTAGATATGTCTAATTTGTGGTTTCTTTTTATTTCAACTTGTTATGTACTTTACTTAATATTGTTTATTTCTAAATTTTAAATAATTTTGTCACAACAATAGTGTATGTTGCATAGTATAAATTAAATACTGTATGACATATAGTAATAAAAATGAGGTGGGTGAATGAGTAATTTATTGAATTCGCTAACGACAGAGCTTAGGAGAGGAACATTAACATTAGCCGTTTTAAGTCAATTACGAACACCACAGTATGGATATTCACTTGTTCAGTTATTGGAGGAATCGGGTATTACCATTGATCAAAGTACTTTATATCCATTGCTTCGTCGATTAGAGAAACAGGAGTTGGTGACGAGTAGTTGGGATACATCTGAAAGTAGACCTCGTAAATATTATGTTTTAAGTGAACATGGGCTAGATATCTTTTTACAGTTAAAAAGGGAATGGATGGAGAATTCAAAGAAGCTCTATAGCTTATTAAAAGGGGAAGAAGACGATGAATCTAATTGAGATTTATATCCAAGAAGTTACTCGTAGGCTGCCTGAAAAAAATCGTGAGGATATTGCACTTGAGCTACGGTCAACCATAGAGGATATGCTACCTGATGATTACAGTGAAGAAGATGTAAAGGCGGTTCTTGAAAAATTAGGGAGTCCAGTCACATTGGCTAGTGGTTATCGAGATCGGCCAATGTACTTAATTGGTCCACGTTATTTTGATGTATATATGACGTTATTAAAAATGATTTTACCGATTGCCGCTGTCATTTCGTTAATTTCGATGATTGCCGAAAATTTTATTGGATATAGTGGAGAACAAGCGGTTATAAATATTGTTTTGAGTCTTATGGGCAAAGGAATAGGGAGCATCATTGAAGTAGGGATCCATGTATTCTTTTGGCTAACACTTGTGTTTGCTGTTTTAGAAAGAACAGATAATGGAAGAGATGAGCAGCCATTAACAGCACGCCTTAAAAAATGGACTCCTGCTGATTTGGAAAATATCTCTTATATCCCTAAGAAAAAAGTGATTCCGAAGTTTGAAGTATTTGGAGGTTTAATGTGGACTGCGATTTGGGCAACTCTTTATTTTTATTCGAGTCATCTTGTAGGTGTATATGAAAGTGGTAGAAACGGACTTGAATTTGTGACGCCAACTTTCAGTCAAGATGTTTTGCTTCGGTATTGGCCAATCGTTGTTATTATGATCGGTTTAGAAATAGCGTTGTCCCTTTATAAATTAATAAAGGGACAATGGACGCAAAGAATGGCAATATGCAATACTGTCCTTCAGCTAATTGGAACTATTGTATTTATTGTGATATTATTAAATCCCAATTTACTAAACAAAGATTTCATTACGTATATGGCGGATGTATTTACTATTACCACTAATCAATTTAAAACGTGGATAGTTGGCGGTGGAATTTTCATCTTTATAATATCTGCAGCAATCAGTGCATTTGATGGTTTCCGCAAAGCTAAAATTCGTTAATCCGTATTTTCTTTTCAATTAATAGTTGTTTTTCTTGAATAAGCAAAAATAGTTTATTCATTTCACTAAGTCTATTAAAATACCAAAAATCCCTGCTTTTTAATTGAAATCAGGGATTTTTTCTATGTTTAATGATTATAAGTTATGTCTGGAATCACGAAGATGATAGTCGTACTTGGGTTGCTCCTTCTTTAAAGCAATTCATTGAATGGTGGAGTGACGGAACAATTAGTATTCAAAAATTTGGAAGAAACATAACATAGAGGCCGATGCGATAAGACATCAGCCTCTATGTTATGTACTATATATTCCATCTTAAAATGAGCCCCGCATGTACAAGACCTCCACCAAATCCATACAAAAGTAAAGTGTCGCCATTATTGATTTTTCCATCTTTTAACCCAATATCGAGTGCTAACGGAATAGAAGCAGCAGAAGTGTTTCCGCAATATTGTAGGCTCATGAGTGTACGATCAAGAGAAATCCCTGTTCGCTCACAAATGGATTCAATCATTCTTAAATTGACGCTATGTGGAATGAACCAATCAATCTCTGCTATATCTAAATGATTTTTTTGTAGTAATTCTTGTACACCTTGTGGAACTGTATTTACAGCCCATTTGTAAACGGCTCTTCCGTTTTGAACGAGGTAGGGTGTGTCTTGTAATGGGGTTCCATTCATTGTTTTTGATAAGGCAGTTTGGTATAAGTTGATTCCGCCAGAACCTTTAGATCCCATATGAGTTCCTAAAAAACTAGGGCTGTGTTCATCATATTCTAAAAGAGCTGCACCAGCACCATCTCCGAAAAGTATGCAAGTAGTACGGTCGCTATAATCTGTGATTTTTGAAAGGGTTTCAGCGCCAATCACAAGTATCTTTTTGTTTGTCCCAGAAGTAATAAGGCCGTTGGCAACAATTAATCCATAAACAAACCCAGCACAAGCTGCACTTAAATCAATTGCTCCTGTATGAGGTATTTCAAAATAAGCCTGAACTTGACTTGCGGTATTAGGGAACATGTAATCTGGTGTAGCAGTTGCAACAATAATTAAATCAACGTCATCAACGGAAACGTGGAATCGATCAATTAAATTTTGGACAGCTCGGATACATAAAGTTGTGGAAAATTCATCAGAGGGAGTAATTCTTCGCTCATGCATACCGGTTCGTTGAACAATCCATTCATCTGTTGTTTCAACTAGGTTTGATAAATCTTCATTCGATAGTACTTTCTCAGGTACATAAGTTCCGACAGCTGTAATTCGTGCTTTTGAATTCATATAAATACCTCCTATTTATAACTAAGTTATAATACCTAGTTCTAATTATAAATAAAATTTCTTATTAGTTCAATTATTTGTAAAATTAAGTTATTAATTATATGATCTGAATATAGAACTGAAATAGAAGGGAGCGTTTGTGATGTTGATAAATAGAGTTACTTTATACAGTAATGCATTAGAAGAAATGAGAGATTTCTATTTACATAAATTAGGTTTTCATTTATTAGAGAATAGTGGTGAAACAAGTTTTAGCATTCAAGTAGGAGAGAGTGAGTTAGAATTTTGTAAAAATAATTCGAATACCAATCGGGTTTTTACGGGCAGTTTATCTCCCACCTAACTTCTTTGCTTTCACCGAATTTTGAGGTGGGAGTATTACTGCTCGTTAATGCGGGATAAATAGACAAGGAGAATGTAACATATCCATTAAGAAATAAAGCAGTCCAGATAAGTGCCCTCATCCGTTTAAGGATGAGGGCAGCAGTATTGCGGTATTTTGGGGAGAATCTTGTATCGAAATATGTATAAAGTCCATCCTGACATAATGACCGGAATAATAATTGTTTTATTTTCGATTTGCTTTTTGAAAATGAGCCAGCCTACTATATCGAATAGTATGTTCAATACAATGCAAAAAACTATAAGGGATGGAGTGGAAAAGAAAGTATTTTAATCTTGCCAATTGTAGGCTTGCTTTTATTTTTTCTATTATACATGTTAGGGAAAGCTTCCCAACTATTTAATTATTCTATGAATGTGTCAGAAGAAAAGGCACCAAAATTATATGCAGAAGGAAGAAGATTGATGATTGCTTTAAATATTGAAATTAGCTTCTTTTTCTTTATTGCTACATGGAAGGAAGTACAAACTGCGATAGGGAAAGCGGATGGATTAGGTAGTTGGTTTTTGACAAGTTTTATAGTGATTTTATTTGTTACTTTGATAGTTTATATCATTCGATTTCGTCGTGTATAAAATAAGTTATAAGGAGGAGTGCTATGGGGTTTTGGGTGGTACTACCAATAGTTGCTTTTGGTGTCATTTACATTGGAGAAAAGATAAAGCAAATAGAAAAACGAACAGATGCTAGACTAAAGCGTATGGAAACTAGATTAGAATTAATAACAAAACAAATGGGAATTAGAGAGGTAGAGCCCGAAATTAATAATGAACTGCGGCAGCTTGTGAAAGCTGGAAAAACAATTACAGCAGTTAAGAAAGCGCGCGAAGCATTTGGGTATTCATTGCTGGAAGCGAAAGAATATGTGGATTCTTTATAACAATATAAATAGATCCATCTCTTAATATGGATTATACTGAATGGAAAGCAGAAAAAAGATAAGCAAATTTGCTTATCTTTTTTCTTTTTCGCTCTGTTAAATTTTAATGTTGCTAATCAGATTCTAACGCTCCAGTTAATTGAAGAAGGTAGAAAGAATTCACAGTATTACACCTGAAAAGTTGCCTTTTAATACTACCTTTTCATTCTGATTTTTACATAAAAAGGATGTAATAATAGCTGTTCTATTATTTTCTTGCCTTTCGTATTTTTCAATTTTAGCTTCACAAATTATTGTATCCCCTGTAAATACAGGTCTTAAAAACTCAAAATTCATAGTACGAGCCAGTACGTTATTATCTCCACCTATTTTCGTTGGTAGAGTTGCCGTTAGTAACCCTTGGGTTACAAGTCTTCCCTGTTCATCTGGGGTTATATGGTGAATCCCTTCATCACCTGAAACCTCTGTAAATAATTCAACATCTTTTACTGTAAAAGTTCGTTCAAACATAATTATATCTCCGACTTTTAAAGACATATAAATCTCCTCCCTAAAGTTTAAATACTGTTATGGTTTGTTATAGTTTGAATATTGTAACAATTAAGAGCGGTGTTCAACTATTCCGACCGTTAGCTCAATAAGGACTACACATTGAATTTTGATAAGCGTAAACCGTCATACGTTTTTCTCATTTCATTGATTAGACGACCACCAACAGAGGATGTAGGTTCAACAGAGTGTTTCTCTCATTGAAAAGCTTGCTCTTTTTTCGTTTGAGATAGTTTGTCCATATGCTTTAATAAGCTATTAAACGCTTTGTTAACCATTTCCCCTTAACAGAGCCTTCTTTTTAGAAGGATTAGTGAACCATTCTCGTATTCACGTAAGCTGCTAATATAACATGTCCAACGATAATAATAGGAACAATAATTTGTGTGTTGGGCGTAGTGAAGACGCTACCAATTGCCGCAATGACACCAGCTGCTAAGTTATAAAGCCCAACTATGTTTGCTAGTTTTTGCTTATCTTGTACACGTCTTTCATTAAATCCAGATAAGAGCCAAGTATACTGTTTTACTCCTACAAAGTAAGATAATGCGAAAGAAATTATAGCGATGATACATAATGATGGAGAAGCGAAGAGGGCCATGATTACACCTCCGAAATCATTCTTATGTGCATTCTACAAATCGTCTAGCACTGTTAGAGAGTTTCCGATCTTTCAACCATATTATTGATGATTCAGATTGAAATGGAAAATCTATTAAATCTACTATTCTGATAAATTCTTGCGGGATATAAGATACAGCACTTTTAGGTAGAATAGATGCTCCGATCCCAGCCATGATGAGCATAAGTACAAATGAAGAGTCGGGACATTCACATGCTATATTTAATTTTATACCATGGCGGTTGCATTCATCAATGACGAGCTGATGGTAACTGTCTTCTTTATCTTTATGTAAAAGTAAGAGGGGGATATGATCTAGTTCAGTTATGGAGATTGGAAGATTTGAATGATGAAGCCCCCATTTTGCAGGCATGACTAATACGAATGGCTCCTTTGATACACAAATACTAGAAAAAGCCTTCGTATTAAAAGGGGTACGTAAGACAGCGAGTTCAATATTCCGATTTTCTAATTGCTCTATTAAGTATAAAGGACCACCTTCCCATATTTTTAAGTTTACATTTGGATAGTTCTCTTGAAAATAACGGATTTTTTCAGATAAAAAAGGACCAAAATTTGTATGGATCGTAGCTGCAACTACCTGGTCAATTTTTGAAATTGCGACCGCTTTTGCAGGAGAAATAGGGATGGCTGTTTTTGGTGGCTCTGCTTTAGCAGGATTTGCTCTTTTCCGCGTTTTGTTCGGATTAACAGAAGGGCCGTCTTTCGCCGTTTCGAATAAGACAGCCGCAAACTGGGCAGCGCCAAAAGAACGAGCTTTTCTAACATCCCTTGGCTTTGTAGGTGTTCCGTTAGGTGCAGTATTAACTGCACCTGTAGCGGTTATGCTACTGTCTTTTACAAGTTGGAAAATGATGTTTTTTATCCTTGGTGCAATTGGTATTATATGGGCAGTTATTTGGTATTTTACTTTTACAAGTATGCCTGAAGATCATCCGCGAGTGACGAAAGAAGAACTAGCTGAGATTCGTAGCTCTGAAGGTGTGCTTCAATCAGTAAAAGTAGAGAAAGGGATCCAAAAAGAGCCGTGGTATTCTTTTTTTAAAGTTCCGACATTCGTCATGGTTACGTTAGCGTATTTTTGCTTTCAATATATCAATTTCTTAATATTAACTTGGACACCGAAATATCTGCAAGATGTATTCCATTTTCAATTATCTTCTCTTTGGTATCTTGGCATGATTCCTTGGCTTGGAGCCTGTATTACATTACCGTTAGGGGCGAAGCTATTTGATCGTATTTTACGTAAAACAGGAAACCTTCGTTTAGCTCGAACAGGATTGCCGATTATTGCTTTATTCCTTACAGCGGTTTGCTGATGCAACGATTGAGAGGCGTACAATGTATTTGATGACTGAACTAGGGGAACTAACAGAAGCGGTATTAAAACAAAATGATGATGATAATATAAAAAGAGAAATAGGATTAGAGATGTTTGATGTGATTTGGAATGTATGTGACCTAGCGAATAAATTAGAAATCGATTTAGAGAAAGCATTTCAGGAGAAGATGGAAATCAATCGAGATAGAAAATGGTAAAGACCCATAAAAACAGAGAGGAAATAAGTATATGTCAAAACAAATATTACGACATCCGACTGTTAAGAAGCTGGATGAAATAAAGTTGGTGGGATTTCGAGTTCTCTGTTCTGGTGAACAATATATTAATGAAATACCGAAAGCATCCATGCGTTTATGTAAACGTATGAGTGAAATCAAGCATGTAATCAATCCTTCGTTACAATATGGAGCATTTGTTGTAGAAAATACCTTAGACGAAGAAGAAGGATATTGGATTTGCGTTGAAGTGAAAGAATACGAGGAGATTCCAACCGATATGGTATTTTTATCAGTTCCCTCTCAAAGATATGCTATTTTAAGACATCAAGGATCTAATGACAAGATTATGGATGCCTATACTCGCTTACATAAATGGATTGAAGAGAATGAATACAAAAGGCTGAAAGATAAATGGCATTTAGAAATATTTTATAATTGGAATGATACTGAGAATATAGATGTAGAGTTGTTAGATACGATTGAATGATATAAATTTATTATGTTTTAAAAGCATAAGTCCTGCATAAAAACAAAAAATCTCAGAGCATAAAGCTCTGAGATTTTTTGTTAATTATCAAACTATTTTAATCGTGAATTGCGCTGTTAAGGGTTTTGTTTGAAAAAATGAAATTTCGAAATATTAGTTATTTAATTTGTGTTAAATACTGTGAAATGATAGTGGTACCGAAAGTACTAAATGAGTACTTTAAGTTCAGGGGGGCGACTATGAAACAAAGAATCTTAACAGAAACAAGATAATCTCCTTACATACTACATGTGGAGGTTTTTTTATGAAAAAGGAATTTGGATGTTTTTTCCGAATTTGTTTATCTATGAAAACAACACTTYCACATTCAAATCAACCCACAATTGAATCACTTCAAGCTCAAGTAGAGGAACTCACGGCAAAAGTAAGATGGTATGAAAAACAATTTCGTCTCAGTCAACAAAAACGGTTTGGTACGTCTAGCGAAAAAACACCTAATAATCAACTTGCTTTAGAACTGTTTAATAAGGCTGAGAAAGAAAGTGATTCTGAAACCCCTGAACCAGCTGTTGAAACAATCACCTATCGTCGCAAAAAGAAACACGGTCATAGGGATGAGTCTGTCCAAAACATTCCGGTTGAAACCGCAAAAGAGAACAATTTAAGTCCTTATCATTATCTTCGTTATTTGTTTGAAACGCTCCCCAATATCGATTTAAACAATAAAGAGGAAATTGATAAAGTCTTGCGGTGGTCAATGGATTTACCATCTAGTTGCAACGTACCGAAAAAAAGTGAAGCAAACAAAAAGTAACTCTAAAATCAACCTTTATTGTATATTTTGGAGTTACTTGACGTTTACTTATAAATAATAATGGCAAACAGTGTCTTTCTTATTACTTAAAAATCTTTCTTAAAATTTTAATTTTGTTCCTATACGGTGGAAATACCAACCCTAAGTCTATCCTTGAGCTTTTCTTTAAAATGCTTTTACGATGTGTAAAAGTATCAAAACTATGTTTGCCATGATAGGCACCAAACCCTGCATTTCCTACTCCACCAAAAGGCAAGTGGAGATTAGCCATATGTGACATTGTATCATTGACGCATCCTCCTCCAAAAGAAATTCGTCCTAATACCTGTTTTTCAACATTTTTATTTTCAGTAAACACATACAAAGCTAATGGTTTAGGGTTGTTGTTAACCATATGAATGACCTCATCTAAATCATTGTACTCCATAATTGGTAAAATCGGTCCGAAAATTTCTTCTTTCATAGCTGCATCATCCCATGATTTTACTTCAAGAAGTGTTGGTTCAATATATAAATGACTTCTAGATGAATTTCCACCAAATACTATATAAATTTGGTCTTGTTCTAATATAGAAATAAGTCTATCGAATTGTCTCTCATTGACAATTCGACCATAATCATTGCTTTTTGATACATCTGATCCATAAAAGTTTGTGATTATCTCTTTCATTTTCGAAATCAGTTCTACCTTGACAGATTTGTGTGCAATAACGTAATCAGGTGCTATACAGGATTGCCCAGCATTTATGAATTTTCCCCAGATAATACGTTTGGCTGCTATATCGAGGTTAGCTGTTTCATCGACAATAGCTGGTCCTTTTCCACCAAGTTCTAATGTTACTGGTACAAGGTTTTTCGCCGCAGCTTCCATGACAATTTTTCCAACTGGAACGCTACCAGTAAAAAAGATATGGTCAAATGGTGCATGAATCAATAAAGAAGTTGTTTCTCTATCTCCTTCAATTACACGAATATATTGCTTATCAAACGTTTCACTTATTATTTTGTTAATTACAGCTGAAACATTTGGTGCATTTTCTGAAGGTTTGAGGACTACACAATTTCCTGCCGCAATTGCCCCAATAAGAGGTTCAATTAATGATTGGAATGGATAATTAAAAGGTCCAATAATTAGCACTGTACCATATGGCTCTTTTATTATGTAGCTTTTGGAAGGCGCAAAATGAATAGGTGTTTTTACTTTTTGAGGTTTCATCCACTGTTTTAGGTATTTCATTATAAAGTTGATACTGTTATATGCGAAACCAATTTCTGCAGCATATGCTTCAAACTCGCTTTTGTGTAAATCTTGATATAATGCGCTCAGCACTTGATTTTCATATTGCTTAATAGAATTTTTTAATTTTTCTAACTGTTCAAGACGAAATTGAAGACTTCTTGTATAATCATGATGGAAAAATTGTCTATGCTCTTGAATAAGTTGTTGAATATTATCAACCATTAGGAAATCCCTCCAATAGCAAGAAAATATTTAAATACTATGTACATCAATTGTAAAAACGATTTGATCCCAATCCATTTATTGTACGTATTAGTCAGACAAATCATTCTTTCTATTAATCTTACAAAATTGTAAGATATCTGTCATCTTCTTCAATAGCATTTAAAAATACCCAGCTTATATACTAAAGGTAAATTTACTAAAAGAGGAGTGTGATAATATGCATGAAGTGATTGAAGAAGTGGTAGCTGGCCTATGTGAATTCGTAGTTGAAGTTGCAGGTGAAGTCGTTACTAGCATCTTTACAGATTGGAATACAGAGGAAGAAAAAGAAGAAAAAGATATATTGTAAATTAAGATATACGATTTTACATGTTCCAATTAGCTGTGAGTAAGAGGACAATCTATGAGCACTTCTCTTCAAAGGACGAGATAGTAGATGAAATTATTCGTAATATAATAGAAAGTATTCAAGAAAAGGAAAAAAATATCGCTGAAGATGATACGTTAYAAACAGTTGGAAAAATAAGATGCATCTTAATTTGTATTCCACAACAATTTAAATTCATGGATGCACGTTTATCATTTTAACCGAGAAGACCCACTCCTCTAAACGAGGTGAAGGTGGGGGTAGTTCAATGAAAAGAACCCTAAAAAGGGTTCTTTTCATTTTTTGTTTTTCTATTTTGTTGATTTTTTGACTTGATGATCTTTTCCCCATTCACACATTTCATTCATAATTTGAATTAAAGATTTTCCATATTCACTTATTGTATACTCAACTCTTGGTGGAACTTCTTTATATACAGTACGATGGATAACCCCATCAGCTTCAAGTTGTCGCAATTGTTGCGTCAGAACTTTTTGTGTAATATCTGGGATTGCACGTTTCAGTTCGTGTGTCCGCTTCTTTCCGCTCATGAGAATGCATAAAATACTACTCTTCCATTTTCCTCCGATGACTTCAAGGGTGGTAGCGATAGGAAAGTTATGATTCTGATTCATCTATATATTACACCTCCATAGGTACTTTGAGGTTCCTATAGCACCTGAAAGTACGTACTTTTCAATTATATGTAACTAATACATACTAATACTAAAGGATTTCATTTATTTATAAGGGGGAAGAGAATTTATGAAAACACTTGTAATTGTAGCACATCCAGATATTGAAAAATCAAGAATTAATAAAAGATGGAAAGAAGAATTGGAGAAATATTCTAATGAGATAACAGTACATGAATTGTATAAAGCAGCTCCTAATTGGGAATTCGATGTTGATTATGAACAGAGGCTATTATTAGAACACGATCGTTACATATTTCAATTTCCGTTCTATTGGTATAGTTCACCACCATTACTAAAGAAGTGGTTTGATGATGTGCTGACGTACGGTTTTGCATATGGTTCTACAGGGGATAAAGTACGTAATAAAGAATTTGGTTTGGCGATTTCTATAGGGGGATTAGAAACACAGTATCAAGATGGACTTACAATGAACGAATTAACAAAACCATTCCAGGCGACTTGTCTATATACGGGGATGAAATCCATACCAACATTTACGTTGTATGGAGCAGAGTATCAACTAAAGGATGAAGATATCGAGAGAAGTGCAACTGAGTATGGTAAATATATTATGAATAAAAGTAATCTCTATATATAATTTAAAAATATCCCGATCCTTTTATAGGTATCGGGGTATTTTTTATCCCGCATTAACGGACAGTAACACTCCCACCTCAAAATTCAGCGAAAGCAAAAGAGTTAGGTGGGAGATGAACTGTCCGTAAAAGCCCGATTGGCTCAACTAATAATCAGTGGGGGATGGAGAAAACCCCCACTGATTAAAGTTTCATTTTATGTAATGTATTGGTTTGGAATAAAGTTTGATCAAAATGGGTTCTTTTTGTCTGGATGAACATTTCACTTTATCAAAAAGGTTGCTTAAAACTTATGTAGAAGCCTCGTTTTTATGTATGTAAGATATGTTATATTTTTGATCGCTAGTCAATATGAAAGGTCCCTGAAAGAAGAGGGACCTTTTTCATAATTACTTCATATGAGTTATGACTTGTTCGGTTGAAAGTTGTTATGTAAGGAGTGTGTCATTGGCTTTTGAAACTTTCTTACCATCTTTATAGTCAAGGCAAGAAACTTCAATTAATAAACCATTAAATACTGTAAAATAAAACCCGTAACTACTACCTCTCATCGTATAAGGTTCCTTATCTATTTCGATGCCTCCAGCTACTAAACGATTATATGCTTGATCAACTTCACTTGAAGTTTCCACCAAAAAACCAATATGAAAAGCTTCAGGATATCTAACAGCCTTGTTTCCCTTGAATGCTTTTGGATCACTTAACACAAGAATAAATCCATTCTCATCACTCATTACTACAAGAGCCTTTCCTTTTTGTTCTAAAAATTGAAAATCAAAAAACGTCTCAAAGAAATGTCTAGCTTCTGATAAATCATCAACACATAGATTCAAATGATTTAACTTCATTCACTCATCTCCTTTTAAACAGGGATTCCCTATATTAGTAACATTTGAAAGGGAATAGACAAGTATTTAAATGTTACGGTTATGGCTTTCTGTTTAGTTATAGTTAAGTCAACTAGACTATATATATGCTACATAACATCATAATTATTCTATTCTTACCTTTTGATCTTTACTAGAAATATTAAATTGTTATCTCTCTACAAATTCATACTGATAAAATAAATCGCGATAAAAGTTGAAAAGTTTTAGCGGTTAGAATGTGGATTTGTAAACGGAATGATTGGTAATGACGATGATCTACACATAGTACAGGGACAAGAAATTGTTAGTAAAGAGACGGGGATAGAATAAATTCAAAATGAGGATGGATCTATCACAGAAAAGCATGTAGAAAGAACAGCACGAACAATAAGGATCAAAACCTTATCACCAAATGGATATATCAAAAAATTGGTGTGAGTTAGGAGTTATAATAAAGACGTGAGGTTAGCAATTATGACTAGCCGGTTATTATTAGATAGAAAAGAAGAACTTTTAACATTTTGGGATAAATATGGTAATATTGAAATGGTTATAAAACTAAATCTTTAATTTTTCGAATATATTGAATACGATGTGGAAAGTGGTATAGATGCTGTCATTTGGTTTTCGTATGCGAAATTAGAGGAAGAAGAACAATTAGAAAATTGTTATTTAATTAGTGGAAATACAACAGACTATCTTGGTAAAAAGATAGCGATTCATGAGAAGTTAGCAGAGAAATCAAATCGTTTTACACTAATTTAAAGATATGTATGCTGTACTTACCGCTTCGTTCATGGAACCGTATAAAGAAACCCATGAATTGCTTAATTCTCTAAAAGAGAAAGATTGGAATTGTGACGAGATTTTGGGCTTCTTAAATCAAGATACTTCTAAAAGTTTTATAAAAAAATATTTATAGTAGCGTTAGTAACGCCAACAATATTTATGAACATGTGATCATCTTGTAAAAGGTTTAAGACTATCAAATAATAGTTGGTGACTAAAAGGTGTTTTCTATTGACGAAAGCACCTTTTATTAATATATTATGTCATTTTTTCTGGGGAACAGAGGGAGAAAGCGGCAAATAAAATAATAAAAGGGATGGGAAAGTATGAAAGCAAAGAATTTAGTATGTTTTGCACTTCCACTTATGCTATTAGGAGGTTGTGGAACAGACTCATCAGAGAAAGATTCTAAGAAAGCAGCGACTACAGTACAAAATGAAGATAAACCTTCAACAAGTAAAAAGGAAGATAAGTCTTCTACTGAGAAGAAAGAAGATAAACTAACAGCGGCAAAAGGGGATCAACTAACAGTAAAAGAGTATCCTTCTAAAATTATGGCTTTAGCTGCTGAATTAATTAAAACGGGTGTTGATATACAAACAATGGCTACTTCAAACAAAACTGAAGCTGAGAAGATAAAGGAGTTTGAAGGATTAGTTGAGAGGCTAAAAGCGACGACAAAAAGTATCAAAGAAGTAAACCCACCTAATGAATTTAAAGAAGACCATCAAACTGTAATTAAAGCGATGGATACATACAGTAAGGCCTATACTCTTCAACTAGAGTCTGTAAAAGAAATGGATGAAGAGAAGATGAAAACTTCATTAAATATGATAGCAGAAGGCGGTAAGTACTGGAAAGAAGCTACAGCAAACATAGCTAAGAAGAGAGATGAACTAACAAAAGGAGGAGACGGTACTGTATCTAACAAAGAAACAAAGGACCTAGATAAGAAAGAAGGAATTGACTACGATGCAGTTCAAAGTAATGTAGTAGACGGTACGGAACTAATCGGTAACTGGGGAGTACAGACTACTGACGGATTCAAGTTATCATTTATTTTAAAAGGTGGAAGTCCTAAAACTTTTGAAGTTTACAATGCAGGTGATTATCCAAATAAAATCAATCATATAGAAGGTACATGGGATTATGATAAAAATTCTTTAACATTAAACCTTCATATTACGAAGCAAATGTCAAATGGGGTAGAAGCAGAAGTTGTTCACAAAGACATTGCTTATAAAGTCCAAAACTTTGATAGAAAGAACTTACAATTGTTTAATGATAAATCATCCAATACAACTAGATATGTAAAACAAAGCTAAAAATAAGTGAGGACTAGGTTTATGACCTAGTCCTTTATTCATGCCTACGCCATAGGTTAATGTCGGGTATTTTGTAATAGCCGCAGAAACATCAGAAGAAGCTAACAGAGGAAAGAAAGATTATTTTCAACATGTTAAATCAAATAAAAAAGCTTAAAGAGGAAAATGCAACTATGAATACTTTTCAAAAAACAAATGATTTCACAGATATCGCAAAAGGACGTAAAACAATTCTTAAATATATGTGGGGTTCTTGTACTATAGACTCGATGTCTGCAGCCACTCTTTAATCAAACTTTCTTTTAAAGCAATAACAGGATCACAAAAAACGCATCTACATAGATGCGTTTTTTGTGTGGTGAACCTCTTATAAGTTCATATAAAGCAATTAGGACAACTTTTGAATAAAGATGCGATACGTTATCTTTTTAATCAAAAATTTCTAAATGAGTTTTGATTAAACTTTTTTATAAAAATTTCATATTTAGCTAAAAAGAGTGACTCCACTTTGATCAAACTTTATTCCAAATATACAACTCTAGTCACTTTTGAATTAACAATTATGCGTAACTTCTAGCTCGTTTTTCACGAGTCTTTTTTTATGTACGCCAATGTTCTGAAAAATCGTGAATGTATTTCAAAGATACATTATAAATAAAATTTATCAAGTTTTAATCTTTAGTAAATTAATAATTAATGTAGTAAAATAAAAATCTAAAAAATGAAAAGGGGCGTTTTTCTTGAGCACAATGCAACAACTTTCACAAAAAAGAGCAAAACAATCAGCTGATGTACAGGCACTTGTTGGAGGGGGAAAAAGGAATTTATATGGTCCAAGGATACGGAAGTACAGAAGGATGGGTTGTTAGTTCTTGGCGACCAGACATGGGGAAAGAGAAAATGTCTTCTGTAGGAAAGCCAATTAAAAATGTAGAAGTGAAAATTCTTCATCCTGACACAGGTGAAGAATTACCTGAAAAGGAAGTTGGAGAAATTCTTGTAAGAAGTCCATATATGTTTAAAGGGTATTGGAATAATGAAAAGGCCACAAAAAAAGTCTTAAAGGATAGTTGGTTTTATATGGGAGATGCCGGCATGATAGACGAAGATGGCTTCTTATATATAATGGGAAGATATAAAGATGTCATTGTACACCGCGGCGATAATGTATATCCGGATCAAGTAGAAGAAGTAATCCATGAAATAAATGGTGTATTGGAAGTTGCTGTAGTTGGAATTCTAGATGACTTTTGGGGAGAGATTCCAAGAGCTTATATCGTTAAAGATACTCACACACTTTTAACAGAAGAAGAGGTTATTCAGTACTGTAAACAAAAATTAGCAAGCTACAAAATACCGCAAGTAGTGTTTGTTGAGAGTTTACCGAAAAATGCGTTAGGTAAAGTATTGAAGAGAGAGTTGAAAAGTGGTGTTTTAATAAAATAAAAATAAAAAGTCCAGTTATGTTTTGTGCATAACTGGACTTTTGTTTATTTCGATATCGTATTGATTTACTAAATTTTATGATTCGATTAAAATGATAAAGAAAATTCGAATAATAAATAATATTTCTTCGGAAATAGAATTTATAGCATTGAATATGGAGGGAGAGATAAACATTGAGAAAGTCATTGTTACAAGTAGAGACGGAACGACTGATCCTTCGTCCTTTTCAAGAAGAGGATTATGTAAGCTGATATGAAGGATTCCATAATCGATCGGCATCTCAGTATAAGTATGATGATGGTTATCAAGATATGGCGTATTCAACAAAAGAATGGTTTACCGAATGGATACGTGGCTTTGATGAATCAGCAAAATGGGATGACATGTATGTGTTAGGAGTGTTTTGTAAAGAAGATGGTGCGAATGTTGGTAAAGTTGAGCTTATTACAATTTTACGAATAGATTATCAATGGGCGATGATGGGGTATTCAATCCACAATCAGTATTGGAAAAAGGAAGCGAAAGAGCATCTAAYTTTCTTATTTCCGTCTAGATGTTTTTCTATATTAGCAGACTTATCATCTGATGACAGTATCAACCTCATAAAAGAGCAACTTAAACAACAAACAGAAGTGGTTGATCTTATTATTAATAATGCTGGAATACCGGGAAAAGAAACGGAGATCTTGCATACAACTTCAGAGGAATTAATGGCATTATTCAATATGCATTGTTTAGGTGTAATTCGTGCTGTTAAAGGTGCGTATGCTAATCTAATACAATCTGAAAATCCAAGAATTATTAATATTTCTTCACGTTTAGATTCTTTATCTAAAATGGCAGCTAAAGAATTTCCACAAGGGCAGTTTTCCTATTCATATCGTATTGCGAAGGCAGCACAAAACATGTTGAATTTATGTTTACAACAAGAATTTGAGGAAAAAGGCATTGTAGTGACCGCAATTTATCCAGGAAAGTTAAAAACAGAGATGGGGGCGTATGATGCAGATATAACACCAGATGAAGGAGCATACAACATATACAATTGGATAATGAGTACAAATGATGAAATTTCGGGTAAGTTCATTGATCCATCTTTAGGAGAGTTAGATTGGTAGTTTCAATTTTTGTATAGAAAGGTGAACACAATGTGTAATCTTACAACCATACAAAACATATTTGGTCCCTCGAAAAAAATATTAAATGGTTTACCGAATGCAATAACAATTGAAGAAACTGAAGAAGATTTACTGTATGATCATCAAAATTATAAAGAGAAGATAAAAAGATTTGTAGAGGTTTGTTCATGTTGGAAATTGAAAAGAGCAAGTGTTTTACTAGACAAAAGTTTCAACAGTTATACTCCGAGTGTAAAAGTGTTACGTGAACTTGGTTTTCAGCTCTATGCAGCGAAAATAGAAGTGTTTCGCAAGCTTACGGATATCGTAGCTCCAGAAAAACAATATGATTTTCGCTCTATAGCCGAAAGGACGTTGTCTGAAGCGGAATTTAAGTCGCTTTGGGAGCGATGTATGTCAGATTCGGATAATAAATCATCAATTCTTAATATCGATGAACATTTTTACGCTATACAAGCAGAATTAGGTGAGGATTGGCAAAAATCATGTATTGCTTTTTATGAAAAGGAGCAACCGATTGGAATATCCATTCCTCATATTGAACCTGGTACGAAGAATGAAGGTCGATTATTTTATTTTGGACTATTGCCGGAGGAACGTGGAAAAGGACTTAGTGCTCATATCCATCTTCAATCTTTATACATGTTAGAACAGATGGGGGCTACTTATTATATTGGAAGTACTCATATGACAAATGAAAAAATGCAAAAGGTTTTTTGGAAAAACGGATGCTCTATAAGGACAGAAACGGAATTGTATTGCAAAATATTTAAATAAATTCAGGAGATGAGAAAATGAAGGAAATAAAAGTTTTCCATTATGATGCATTTAGTACAAAGCCGAATATGGGAAATCCAGCTGGTCTTGTAATAGACGCAGAACGATTGACAGATGATGAAATGCAGCTGATTGCAGAAAAAGTAGGATTTAATGAAACCTCTTTTGTGCTTCCTTCCAATGTGGCTGATGTAAGAATCCGTTATTTTACACCAGGGCATGAAATGAATCTTTGCGGACATGCGACAGTGGGAACTATATATGCACTTCACGAAAGAGGGCTACTGAAGGGGAAACGAAATCTCACAATAGAAACGAAAGCAGGGGTTTTACCAGTACATATAGATATAGATGAAAATGGAGAATCATTTATTAAAATGAGACAAACAGCGCCACAGTTTCAAAAGTTTGATGGTTCCACTGAAGAATTAGCTCACAGCATTGGACTTCATGAAATGGATTTAGATGAAAAGCTACCAATTGTTTATGGGAGTACTGGAATTTGGACTTTGCTAGTCCCTATTAAAACGTTGGATGCCTTTCAAAGAATGAAACCAAATAATGAAGAGTTTCCATCTATTCTAAAAGAAGTACCAAAGGCATCGATTCATCCTCTTTGCTTAGAAACTTATGATGAAGTAGCGCATATGCATGGTCGGCATTTTTCATCACCTTATTCCGGGACGATAGAAGATTCAGTGACGGGAACTGCTTCTGGTGTAATGGGGGCTTATTATGCTAAATTTTTGAAGCAAGATTTTGATGGTGAAATGACATTAATTGTTGAACAAGGACAAGAAATGAATAAAGATGGTCGGATCGCAGTTTATGTAATAAAGAACCAGAAAGATGATTCACTCCAAATTGAGATTTCTGGAACTGCCGTGTATGTAAATGAGTTTCAAATTTTAATTTAAAAGTATGAAAAAAGTCCGGTCATATACCGAACTTTTTTATCTGTTTAAAACTTCAATAAAAGAGGCATTTCCATTTTGTCTCATTACAGAATGAAAATTGCTATTTTCTAACGTTTCGGCAACCTGTTTTAACTGTCTCACATCATCATGATGAATCAGTAAGCTGTCTGCTCCGCTTTCTTCAATGTGGATATGTTCGACATTACCAATGGCTTCGTGTACGGCTTGTAAAAAATCAGGTTTCATAAATGTCCTCCTATATATACAGGTGTTTTTTTATAGCATGCCCGTATTTATCAAAATTAAAAGTTGGCGGGAATACAAGAAAGGCTCATTGTTTCATACTTCTAATTCGAAGCAGGTTTTCATTACATGAAAATAAAATATGTATTAGGGAAAGAAGTGTGAAAAGGAGAATTGAAATGAATATAGCAGAGTTTAAAAAATCGATTGAAATGTTATTTGGAGAGCATCTTCATAAATATGGTGATGATGAATATGGCTTCACCCATATTAGTAAAGATGAATTCCATAAAATAGGTTATACAACGAACCTAACGCTGGAAACAATCGAAGAAGCAGTCGATATGTTTGTTACACATCATGCGCCGTGGAGCTTTTTATTCGGTATGGAAGAGGCTTGTGTTGGGAAATTAAAAGAATATGAAATCAATCATTTTTGGATACACTTGCCTTTAGACTTTGTGAATTTTGGAACTTGTATTTCGTTATTTAACGAAATTAAAATTGATAAAATACTTGAGTATTCTTCATATGAGGAAGAAGAGCTCCCTGGAATTGGAGAATATGAATCTCCTATTTTGTTTTATGATGTAGTGGAAAGAGTAGAAGAGAGATTAAAGAAACTTTAATAGTTGTTTCGGGACATTGGTTTATTAATTTTATTAGATGCGATATTATAAAATTGTGTAGTGACCTTTAGGTGATTCCGACCATTAACTGGACTGGGGCTATTGTTCATAGACCTCTAATATTGATGTAAGGCACTTCATTCAATTAGAAAGATGGCACTGCACATTAAATTAAATATAAAACAACGGATTACCTGTCAATTTCGATAGGTTTTTTATTGTTTTAGAAGGAATATTATGGTTAATGTCGAATACTCCTGTTTAATAGATTATATATAGAGATTTTAAAACAAATATAGTGAATAGTGTGCAGTTGAAATTCTAAAAGTATATGGAGCTAGTGAGTCTAGACTCTTTTGTTAAATCTGAGATTAAATATCTGGCGATATAATCCTAACATGCTACATTGGGCTTAAGCTCTAACAGAAACTTGGATGGTCGGATATAATCATACTGCTTACTGTTCGGAGAGGGAATCATGGAAGATACGATTACCTCTTTTAGTTATGGAAATCATTCAGATGGTACTGTTCAAGATGCTCGTAAGTTTTATCAGTTTTATGTTGATATAGATATTGGAGCTAGTTTTCATGTAGACTCTTATATTAAATTTGATGCTTTTTTAGCCCAAAAAGGAATTGCATGGTAACGAACTGAGACAATGAAATTTAATTCTGATAGTGCAGGGATTGCAGAATTTTTAAAGGAGACATATATATGGGATATATTATGGATTTACGTAATTTGGTTGGAAGTAGGCCTTTAATTATGGTCGGGGCCTGTGTACTTGTTATAGATCATGAGCAACGAGTTTTATTACAACTTCGAAAAGATAATGGATGTTGGGGACTGATTGGTGGTTCTATGGAGTTAGGAGAAACACTTGAACAAGTAGCTCATAGGGAATTGTTTGAGGAAACAGGACTAACGGTTGAGACTCTTAAATTAATTCATACATATTCAGGGGAAGCTTTTTATTATCAATATCCTCATGGTGATGAAGTCTATAATGTTGTGACGGCTTTTGAATGTAAAGAATATAACGGTTATTTAAGTCATGATAAGAATGAGGCAACAGACCTTCAATTTTTCTCTTTATATGACTTGCCAAAAAATATAAGCCCACCAGATAGACCTATACTCGAGGATTATAAATTAAAATGCCATAAATTCCTACTTTTTTAATTAAAAGTAGGGATTATTTTTCGGAGGGGAAATTTAGATTTTTCCTTAAAGCACTACACTACACTACATTTATTTAGAGTAATATCAAATACATTTGCAGAGTGGGAATAGAAAAAGTGAAGATTTCAGAAATTATTGAACAGTTGGTTGTTAATGAAGTGATTGTTGATTATCCGAAAGGGTCCAAAAAATTAACTGGCGGTACTACAAGTAGACTGTATCTTCTAGAAGGAAAAGAGCAGTGTGTTGTAAAGTTGAATGAACCAAAAGTCATTGAAGAAGAAGCGTATTTTCTTGATTTTTATGAAAACGAAAGTATATTTCCTAAGCTTTTGTATGTAGACCCGCTCAATAGATATATGGCCTATTCATTTATCCCTGGTTTCACAAGTTATCATGCTGGGGATAAAAGAGATATTCTTTGTACACTTGTACAGAAAGTGATTGATAGATATAAAACAGCTATGAGTATGGATCAGTGGGGATGGAAAGAAGAACCGGTACACTCTTGGCAAGATTTTCTTTTAGAAAGGGTGATGGAGGCCCGTGAGAATGTAAGATCCTATATAGCAGAAGAAGATTTTCATACTGTTCTTAAATTGGTACATAGTCCAAATAGAAAGGCATATAGTAATCAACCATTTCTATTACATGGTGATTGTGGATTTCATAATTTTATATGTAGAGAAAATAAATTGTATGGTGTGATTGATCCTTTGCCAGTTTTGGGGGATCCAATATATGATTTGATTTATGCATTTTGTTCGACGCCAGAAGATTTGACGAAGGAAATGATAGGTGAGGTAGTAGAAAAGAGTGCTTTTCATAATAGGGCGAGAAACATTTTATATGAAGAAGTCGTAATTGTTTTATATTGCAGGTTAGATGCTTGTATGAGACATCATCCTGAAGATTTAGAAGCTTACTTAAAAGCTTGGTGTTATTGGATGAATCACATTCGTTAACGATGAAAGTTTAACAGAAAACAAATGGGGGTAGGAGAATGATTATGAAAAACTTTATTTGTACAACATGCGGCGTACAATATGCAGCAAGTGTAGAGGAACCAGTGAATTGTATGATTTGCAATGAGGAGAGACAGTATATTAATCCGAAAGGTCAATCTTGGACAACACTGGAGGATTTACAAGAGAGTAATACATATAAAAATGAAATCATTGAGGAAGAAACAGGGCTTTATAGCATTACAACAAAACCAGAATTTGCGATTGGTCAAACAACTTATTTGGTAAAAACAGAATCGTATAATTTGTTATGGGATTGTATTACTTATTTCGATGAAGCCACAATTGAGAAAGTGAATGAACTAGGAGGATTAGATGCGCTTGCGTTATCCCATCCACACTATTATTCTACTCAAGTAGAATGGGCGGAAAGATTTGATGTACCAATCTATATACATGAAGATGATAAACAGTGGGTGACGCGTTCAAGTAAACATATTGTTTTTTGGTCAGGAGAATCATTGCAATTAGCTGATGGACTCACTATACATCGTCTAGGGGGACATTTTAAAGGTGGTTCTGTTTTACATTGGTCACAAGGGAATGATGGAAAAGGGATTTTATTAACAGGGGATATTATTCAAGTTGTAGCGGATCAGCAGTGGGTGAGCTTTATGTACAGCTATCCAAATTTAATTCCGTTACCAGCGAATAAAGTAGAAGAGATGGCTAAAAGAGTAAAGTCACTGCCTTTTAATCGTTTATACAACGCTTTTCACCGAGTAGTAAAGGATGATGCGGATGAAGCTGTTCAGCGTTCGGCACAGCGTTATATTGCAGCGTTAGAAGGCAAATTGTTTCATACATAAAAGGGAGATATAGAAATGAACACATTAGTATGCTTTGGTGATAGTATTACAGCTGACGAAACATTTTGGAATGGAACACAGAGATTAACACCACGTTTACAAGAGCAGTTTTCGAATTGGAAAGTAGAAAATGCAGGTGTTCCTGGTGACAATACGTTTGATGCTTTAAAAAGAATAGAAGAGGATGTCCTATCTTATAAGCCGACATTTGTAATGGTCTTTTTTGGTGCGAATGATGCAGCATTTCATAAACAAGTATCACTACAAGAATATGAAGAGAATCTAATTAAGATTGTGAAAAAAATCTCACCAGAAAAGGTGCTGCTAATTAGCCCAGCACCAGTGGATGAGGAAAGACAGCATGCAAGAACAAATGAAGTATTAGGACAGTATGCAAAAGTGGTGGAAGAAGTATCAGAACAAACAGGAAGTCATTTTCTTGATTTACATACTCATATGATTGAAGAATTAGATTATAAGAAGTTCGTAGAAAATGAAGAGCGAGATGGATTACATTTTAGTGCTGCTGGTTATGAATATTTATCTGAGTTAATTGGGAATCAATTAAAAGAGATTTTTAAATAAATATGGTAAAGAAAAAGCAAAGCTACGAGTAGCTTTGCTTTTATTTTCTTGGTCTACGCACTAATTCACCACCGCAGTTTAGACACACTTGATGCGTTTTTTCTGTGCACGGTGCGCAAAATGTACATTCGTAAGTACAAATATAAGCTTCCGAATCCGTTTGAAGTGAAGTGTTGCAAGTTTGACAGTTTGTTTTCATTTCTAATGCCATAGTAGTTCCTCCTATTCTATGAAAGTTTATAATTTAATGATAATATAAAATGATGAATATATCCTTTTCGTATGAAAATATAATTAGAAGTTAATTTAGCATTTGCAATGAAATGTGCTATTTTATTTTGAAATTGATTGTTTAGTGACTTTTAAAGATTCATTAAGGGGGATTTAAAGCAAATCTATAAGTTTGTTAGTTGTTAAAACGGTAGCAAACATTTCATGAAGACTTACTAATGCAAGCTGATGGATATCTTCTGCATGATGATAATTTCCATCATATGAGATTCTACCAAATGTAGCTGTCGCATCTGAAACGACATAAGTTGAAAAACTTAAATTACCAGCCATACGTGCTGAAGTGGATACGCAATAGTCCGTTGTTAAACCGATAATGACGGCAGTTTCATAATTGTGTTCTCGTAAATATGCTTCTAAATTGGTTCTGATAAAAGCGCTATTCACATTTTTTTGAAATACTGGTTCATTTGGAAGTGGAGTAGCAAAGTCTTTAAATTCACTTCCGMTGCGTTCTTTACCCATTCGAGATTTTCAAAAGCAAAGAGCGATATATTTGATTGCACGAAATGAAAGGATTGGTAAAGTTCTCTTTAAGATGTTTACAGGAACTACTATGTAATTGTCGGAAGGTATTTTTTTAGTACTTATCTATATAAAGTTAAACAAGTAATACAACAACAGGGGGTACATGTTTTGTTACAGAATAATAATCATTTTGATTCAAAAAATGATGTGAGTTTTCACAGTTTACGAGCTGACTGTGAGAGTTGCTTTGGTTTGTGTTGTGTTGCACTACCATTCGCAGTTTCAGCAGATTTTGCAGTGAATAAAGATGCTGGGAAACCTTGTTCAAACTTGCAATCAGACTTTCGGTGTAGCATTCATAAAAATCTTAGGAAGAGCGGATTTAAAGGGTGCACCGTTTTTGAATGTTTCGGTGCAGGGCAAAAGGTTTCACAGGTGACTTTCGAAGGTGTCGACTGGAGAGAAGGCCCAGAACACGCGAAAAAGATGTATGATGTTTTTCCAATTATGCATCAACTCCATGAGATGCTTTGGTATTTGAATGAAGCTTTAACGTTAAAGGTGACAAGTCTGATTTATGGGGAGATTCGTGACGCGATTGAGGAGACAGAACGACTTTCAAGGCTTAGTCCAGATTTACTAATGAAAATAAATGTTCCATTACACCGAGCAGATGTAAATACTCTTCTTTTAAGGACGAGCGAACTAGTATGGATGGAGTCACGTCACGAGTATAAAGGCTCCAAAAAAAATAAGAGACCTGACCACCGAGGAGCGGATCTTATGGGGGCAAACCTTAAAAAAGCAAATTTGAGGGGAGCGAATTTAAGAGGGGCATACCTCATTGCTGCTGATCTTCGAGGTGCTGATTTAAGAATGGCTGACTTTATCGGTGCTGATTTACGAGATGCTGACTTAAGCGGAGCAAATCTAACAGACACTATTTTTCTAACTCAAGTCCAGATTAATGCAGCGAAAGGGGACGCAAACACGAAATTACCAAGTTTACTTTCTCGTCCAGCGCACTGGTCTGCTTGAGAAAAATATAAATTTGATCTTCATAAATACTAAAAAACACAGGCTATATTTTTTATAACGGGTTTGCTTTAAGAGTACAAAAACTTAATTAGAGCATTTATTTTAGGTCCAAATCGCATATGGTTTGGACCTATTATTTTTGTTGATTGTGTGTGACAATTGGGGGGCAGTTCAGATCTGCGTTTCCTAAAATTTTTATTTATTGGAAAAAGGATTAATGTAAATCCATAAAGGAATATGTTAGATATTAAGCTAAAAAAGCAGAAGGAAATGATAATTCTTCTGCTTTTTTCTCTGCGTTTTTAATGTTGAAAAATTTGAGATTTATAACGCTAATTCAGTTGCGAAATAAAATTTTGTACTTCAAAACCGAACCCGTTATATTTTTTATAGACTGTGTTATTGTTATTTTTTCTTTTCGAGTGTAGTTATTGCCACACTAAATATAATAAGAGCACCACCAATAAAAAAGTTCCGATTCAACGTTTCATTTAAAAGTAACCAGCCTAATAATGAGCCAACAATAGGCTGAAAAAAGAAAAACAATGAACCGATGCTGGCATCCATTAACTCAAGTCCTTTATTCCAAAGAAAAAAGGCTCCAGCGGTCGAGATGATTCCTAAATATAAAATACCTAAAATGATAGTGGTATTTAAGTCCCCAATTGGATTAGATTGTAATTCCCAAATCATACAGGGTGTAATGAAAAATAGTGAAAAGAAGATTGCGTACGTTGTAATGACTAAGGATGAAAATTGTTGAGAAGCAATCTTTACATAAATAGATAGTAGAGCCCATGTAATCGCAGCCCCCACTAAAATGATTGTGCCGATAAAATAAGAGCCTACTTCTATATCCCACCCAATAACAATTGTGACGCCTATTGTAGCTAAGGCGGTAGAGAGTATTCTGCGAGTCGTTAACTTTTCTTTCAAAATCAATGTAGCAAACACGACCATAAATGCTGGAGTGGCCGATGTAACTAAAGAGCCTGTGTGCGCATCTGATAATTTTGTTCCAACAAATTGGCACGTAATTGAAACAAAGTAGCCGATGAAGCCAATCCAAGCAAAAAGTTGCCAATCTTTTGTGTTTATTTGTATCGTTGTTTTTTGTTTTCGTTTTGTCGTTTTTAAAATCATGTACAAAACTACAAAGGCAATAATAAAGCGAAGCCAGACAAGTGTGAGAGGCGGAACAAAGTCTAGTACATATTTACTAACAACATACATACCACCCCAAATACTTGCTGCAAGTGATAAACATATAGCGCCTAAAATTGTTTGTTTCATTGTGAAATACCTCCGTCTATTTATAGGATTGTAAAATAGGGAATCCTAAGACGAGGCATGTTTTTTATAAAAAATACGTATGCCCGTCTTAGATTATAGACGGATTACAGGTTGATCGTTTTCAAATAGGTTGTTGTAGTACATAAGAATTTCTCCTCTCAATATTTTGTATTTGTTTATCATAAATAAGTTTTATAATAAAAGTATAACTTAATTTTCAGATTATTGGAGGGTAAAATGAAATATGTTGTGATTCAGTCTCACGCTAGTAATTATCCAGAACCAATCAGTTTAGAAAAAGGAGATCAAGTGCGGGTTGGGAATGTATATTCAGGGCCAGAAAACTGGAACAATTGGGTATATTGCCGTGCTGAGCATAGTGGTCTGGCGGGATGGGTTCCAGAGCAAATAATAACATGTGAAAACAATGATTCTGGTATTGTGCTTGAAACATATACGGCGAAAGAATTAAATGTAGAAAAAGGAGATATTCTCATTGGTTTAAAGGAATTAAATGGTTGGCTATGGTGCAAGAAAATAGAATGTGAAGAAGTTGGTTGGATTCCGAAAGTAAATGTACGGTTAAAGCAAAAGATGTATTTTGAAAATTAATATGATGAAATATGAATAAAAATATAACTCAATTCTTTTCGCCCTTGTGTTATAAATTATAAATTCAAACTCATGAAACTCTAAATAAGAGAAATAATAGTAAAATAACCCTTGTATTTCACTGGGTAAAATATGGCATAATCATTTTGCCGCAAAATATATAGAGAAATAAGGGTATGTAAAAGGAGAAAATGAATGAGTTTTGCTATTGAAGTTTTAATTCAAGCACCAATTGATGTGTCGTATTTGAATATGTAAAAGATGATGAAAAAACGAAGGAATGGAATACATTTTTAATTGAAAATCGTTATCCGTTAGAGCGAGTGAAAGAACATTCACGTGTAGGAGATACATTTATTTCCGTTCAAAAAATGGGTAAGAAAATATTTGAGTCGGAAGTGGAATTTTTAGAATATGAAGCACCGTATATCATTACTCTTGGCGGTGAGATGAAACAAGGATATTCTACTACAACATACATATTGGAAGAAGAGGAAGGCACACTTCTTACATTAATTGTTGAGTATACACCTAGCAATCTATTCTATCGTATTTTATATAAATTAACAGGTTGGATGGATCAGATTGAACGTTTAGCAGAGTGTGTAGAAGCTACTCATAATAAAGAAAAAGAAATATAGGAAGAAGGAGATCTGCAACATATAGCGGATCTTCTTTGCATATATTGTGAATAATAAACCGTCACGTTTGACTGTACAGTTTATGTGTTGTATGATGTTCTTAACATAAATGGGGAGGGAAAAATCGTTGGGAAGGTGTATCGAATCGGACAGTTGGCTCACTTGGCTCACGTATCGAAACGAACGATTGATTATTATACGAATCTAGGTATCTTAAAAGCGGAGCGATCTCAATCTAATTATCGCTATTACGATGAAACAGCATTTGAAACATTACAATTTATTGAGAAATGCAAGGAAATGCATATGCCGCTTTGTGAGATTAAAGAGAGGATCGAGGAGAGGAAGAAGCTGCTCGGTATCAATGAACACGTTTCGAAACAAGTGAATGAAGTGACAAACCACATCCATCGATTAGAAACAGAGCTAACACAGTTGAAACCTCTGTTAGATGGGTTAACAGATTCACAACGTGAAAAAATATCGAAATCTTTATCGGGTCAAACGACAGCTTTAATACAAACACTGATACTATTTTTATAGTTAAAGTTGGATCCAACTCTTTTAATTTCTGTATAGGGCTATGTTTTCTAAAGAAACAGAGAATAAGAAAACATTATAAGTATACAGGAGGTGAACACCTTAGTTTTTTTACTAAGGGGATTCATTGGAAATATTTAATTTAGTCATGGTTGCGTTTTTAATCGCATTTACTGGATTTTTCGTAGCAGCAGAGTTTGCGATTGTTAAGGTACGTTCAAGTCGTATAGATCAGCTTGTTGCGGAAGGAAAACGCGGTGCGTTAGCAGCAAAAAAGGTAACAACAAATTTAGATGAATATTTATCTGCTTGTCAGTTAGGAATTACAGTAACGGCAATGGGACTTGGTTGGTTAGGTGAACCGACAATAGAAAAGCTATTGCATCCATTATTTGAGAAATGGAACTTAAACCCTTCTATTTCACAAGTATTGACTTTTGGCCTTGCATTTATGACAATGACGTATTTGCACGTTGTAGTAGGGGAATTAGCTCCGAAAACAATGGCAATTCAAAAGGCTGAAAGAGTAACTTTATTATTTGCTGGACCTTTAATGATGTTCTACAAAGTGATGTATCCTTTTATTTGGATACTAAATAGTTCAGCGCGTGTCGTAACTGGCTTATTCGGTTTGAAACCAGCTTCTGAACATGAAGTAGCACATACGGAAGAAGAGTTACGTCTGATTCTTTCAGAGAGCTATGAAAGTGGAGAAATTAATCAAGCAGAATATAAGTATGTAAATAATATCTTTGAATTTGATAATCGCATTGCGAAAGAGATTATGGTACCACGGACAGAAATCGTCGGTTTCTATCTCGAAGATTCAGTAGAAGAACACATGAAAATTATCCAAAGCGAACGATACACACGTTATCCAATCTTTGGAGAAGATAAAGATGATATTATCGGTATGGTCAACGTAAAAGACTTTTTTATTCGATATATGAAAGGCGATACAGAAGATTTATCATCTATTCGTACGTATATGCGTCCGATTATTGAAGTGATGGAAACAACTCCAATTCATGATTTACTTCTGCAAATGCAGAAAAAGCGAATTCCAATGGCTGTATTATATGATGAGTACGGAGGTACAGCCGGAATCGTAACGCTTGAAGATATATTGGAAGAAATCGTCGGCGAAATTCGTGATGAATATGATGAAGATGAACATCCACCAATTCAACACGTAAATGAACATCATAAAATTGTTGATGGAAAAGTGTTAATTACAGAAGTGAAAGATTTATTTGGCCTACACATTGAGGAAGAAGATGTGGATACAATTGGTGGATGGATTATGATGCAGAATCATGAAATTGAAGAGGGACAATGTGTCGAAGCAGAGGGATATGAGTTTAAAGTTCTTGAAAAAGATGCATATCAAATTAAACGCATTGAAATTCGAAAAATTGATCATCAACAAGAGAAAGCAGCAACTGTGTAGGTTGCTGCTTTCTTTTTTACCTATCGCAAAACTTGAAACAAGGAGCGGATATTTTGATTGAAGTTGCGTTACGAGTATACAAACTACAATTATATATGATTTTTAGTGGTTTACTACTTCTATGGACGATAACGCCTTTTTCAAAGCAAGTTACTGGATTCGGGATCGGATTAGCTGTAAGTGCATACTGTCTTTGGTTGTTAGCCAGACGAGTTGAAAAGATTGGGAAAAGTATTGTATTAAAACAACGTGCGCCTGGATTAGGAATTTTAAAAGGTTATATATGTTATTATGACAAAAGACTTTTTGAAAGAGGTGGATGCAAATGTTACAAGCGCTACTTATTTTTGTACTTCAAATTATTTATGTTCCAGTTTTAACGATCAGGACGATTTTGCTTGTAAAGAATCAAACAAGATCCGCTGCTGGTGTGGGATTACTAGAAGGTGCAATCTATATTGTAAGTTTAGGAATTGTATTTCAAGATTTATCAAATTGGATGAATATTATAGCCTATGTGATCGGTTTTAGTGCCGGACTTTTATTAGGCGGTTATATAGAAAATAAATTGGCAATTGGGTATATTACATACCAAGTTAGTTTACTAGATCGTTGTAATGAGTTGGTAGATGAATTAAGACATGCTGGGTTTGGCGTAACTGTATTTGAGGGAGAAGGGATTAATTCTATCCGTTACCGCCTAGATATCGTTGCGAAGCGCTCTCGTGAGAAAGAGCTATTGGAAATTATTAATCGAATTGCACCGAAGGCGTTTATGTCTTCCTATGAGATTCGTTCTTTCAAAGGTGGCTACTTAACAAAAGCGATGAAAAAACGAGCATTAATGAAGAAGAAAGATCATGCTTCATAAAAAAATAGCTAATTTCTTCTGAATTTAATAGTGTTACACATTGTATAAAAAGAAAAGGATAGATGCAGGCAGAAGCAATCTGAGTGATCTATTCTTTTTTTTGCCACAAAAGAGCTTATTTGCCACTACAACATAAATGGTTGTAGTATGGAAGGGTGACTTGTTGATAGAATAGCTGAAAAAGAAAGTTTTAAATAAATTTGATATTTGTTTCGCATCGTCATCTTTTATTTTTAAATACTCAAGAGATATTTTGTTCTAGACATCATTTTTTCGTTACAGTGATCAAGAAGATAAGGAATCGCGGGAACAGCTGAAAATCGCATATGCGAAGATGTATGAAAGAATATGATCAGTTAATTGGAGAAGGGATTTGAATTACCAAAAGAGAATATATTAAGGATCTATAAACCATTTTATTCCAACATAATGATATTTATTGAAGACGAGGAGGGAAAAACGTGTATAAATTACCGTTAGGCTTACAAATACCAGATCGAATACCAGATCGAATTGATTATCCAAGTGGGGATGATTACGATACTATACAACAAAAACGGGCGAGAGCGAACATTGTGGAAGGATACAAGATGAGAGAGATTGAAGGTGGAAAGTTTCAGTATTTTACCGAAATCAATATTGATGCTGATAGAATTTGGCACTTGTTTGTAACATTAGTTAATACAATGATTAAAGAAGGGATAGCTTATGGAATTGTAGGAATGAAAGGGGAAGAGCCCGTTCTTAGTCGCTTTACTGAATCTGACCGAATCATGAATCTTTTCAAAGAATATAAATTTGAACTTACAAATGATGGATTTCTCCAATTTGGAATTGCGACTGAAGATGGTACATCCTATAATGAAATTTTTGTGACAAGTTTTAAAACCTTTCGAGTATGGAGTGAAAACAAAAGTGACGTTCTAACTGCATTGAATCAACTGCATTTAAAGGAGTATAAGGACCTGGAATTCATTCATGATTTTCCAATAAAGTCAAAAGCACTTTCTCCACAACAATACCCTGGGATTCGACATTACACAGAGGTTTTGGAAGAATTGGAAAAAGCTTTTTCTCTCTTATTATAATGAATATGTTCTGAAATAGGAAATCATAAGAAGGCGAATAAAGAGGTTTATAAAAGAAAAAAGTACATCACTTTAGATAAATGATGTACCAATAGATATATAATGTGTAACCTTATATAGTTTTTCTTTATCGTGGATTATATGGTTTGTAATGCTATAAATATATTTTATCCAAAGGTGAAAGGTTACATAAAAGATATTATTGCATTGGTGGCAGAAAACGTTCAAAGTAAAAAAGTATTGATGATATTTTAGTATCAAAAGCTTATCAAGACTGGTACTTTACTACATATTTTAAGACAAACTTGAAAAAAGTTTATGATTTTATCACTAAATCAGTGAACTAAGAAGAGTATAAAGGATATAAGATAAACATAGTTGCACTTGAAGAGAAACTGGTTTTTGTTGAACTAACGAGGATTTTTCCGGAATAAGTAACGAAAAACATTCACTTCTTTAAGTCTAATAAAAAATCAATAAATTCCACCTTTTTATGTAGAAAAGTAGAATTTATTTTTGTAAAAAATCTATATTCTCTCTTAAATAGTTAATAATTATCAGATAATACTAGATATTTTAGTCTATTAATTATTATAATAGAGTATGAGATGGTTATATTTGAGGCAGGAGAGATAGGTTCCTAGGTAGAGGGGTCTAGGCGACGCTTTGCTTTTTGCGACCTTTAAGCAGATGCACCTACTCTTTTTTGCTAATATAGGGGATGGAGAGATTATCATGAGCAACATGCAGCAAAAAACAGACGTTATCTTAATTGGTGCCGGAATCATGAGCGCGACTTTGGGATCATTACTGAAAGAGTTAGCACCTGAATGGGAAATCAAAGTGTTCGAGAAACTCGCAAACGCAGGAGAAGAAAGTTCTAACGAATGGAATAATGCGGGAACGGGCCACGCTGCACTTTGTGAACTGAACTATACATCCGAAAAATCTGATGGATCTATAGATATTCGCAAAGCTATCAAAATTAATGAACAGTTTCAGCTTTCAAGACAATTTTGGTCTTATCTTGTAAATAGTAATCTGATTCGTAATCCGCAAGACTTTATCATGCCAATACCTCATATGAGTATGGTACAAGGG